>JBIIKC010000238.1:0-3162 GCA_044233375.1 Ilumatobacteraceae bacterium | reverse complement strand
CCTGGGGTGAGAACGCGTCACAATGGAGCGGTGTCGAGACTGAAGCCGCAAGAGAAGACGTCGTTGCGGCATCTGTTGGTGACCGGAGGTTCCGTTGCCGAATGGGCCGGATTCTCGGAGATCGACTGGCAACGTCGTCTCGACGCTCTCGTGGAGGTCGCTCGGCTAGGGGGAGCGCAATTCGTGACGGTGCACCCGCACGAGATGACCGAAGCAGCGTCACCAGTCGGACCAGAGTTGGATCGACTGCGACGCATTTTCGACCGTGATGGGGTGCGCATTGTCATCGATCCGGTCGTCGACGGTCGAGATCGGATACTCGAAGTCGTGTCGGGCCTCAGGAGCGTGTCGGGTCGGAGAATCTCGTCAGCCTGGAGAGGTCGTCGGGGATTGACCGAAGACAAATTGAGTCGATCCCTCTTTGGAGAAGCCGGTGAACCCGATCTCGTGGTGGTTCTCGGCTCTGCGAATCGTTTGCCACGATCCCTCGTCTGGGAGTTGGCGTATGGCGAGTTGGTGTTTCTCTCGGTGACATGGGGAGATCTTGCGGTGGAACATCTGCGAACTGCAATCGATGATTTCGCTCGCCGTCGACGCCGTTTCGGCGGCGTCGACTGAACAGGGCTCACTGTGTCTTCGAAGTTGTATCGAGATGTTGGAATCGTCCTTCGGACGTACAAGCTCGGCGAGGCCGACCGCATCATTGTGATCCTCACTCAGGAGCACGGCAAGGTGCGAGCAATTGCCAAAGGGGTTCGTAAGACCCGATCGAAATTCGGTGGACGTCTCGAGCCGTTGTCGTGCGTAGCGATTCAACTCCACCGTGGTCGGGATTTGGATGTCATCAGCCAGGTCGAGACAGTCGATGCGAACTCGACGGTGTTCGGAGATCTGGATTCGATGACCGAAGCATTCGCGATTCTCGAGGCGGTGGATCAACTCGTCCCGGATCGGGAGCCGGTGCCGCACATCTACAAGATGCTCTTCGGTGCAAGAAGAACTCTGTTGACGAGACCTTCGCCCATGGTTGTTCCGGCCTTCTTGTGGAAGTTGCTCGCAGCAGAAGGATTGCGGCCTCAGTTGGATGCCTGTGCTTCTTGTGAAGAGAACATTCGATCCGATCGAGAGGGCGAGTCGAAATCGAAATACGTCTTCGACCTCGGGCTCGGCGGGGTGTTGTGTCGCTCGTGCGGATCGACATCGGGATCAGTCGTGTCCGACGAAGCGCTCGAAATGATGCGACGGATTCTCGGAGGCAGTCTCAACGAAGTCCTCGAGGAGGCTTACGATCCGCTCGGTCAGCACCTCGATGATCCGGTCGTGAATGAAGTTCTCGACATCGCAACTCGCGCTTTCGAGCACCACATGGAGAGACGACTCCGTTCGGTCCGCATCTTCGAACGGGAGTAGGGGCCACTGACCGCAATTGGTCGCCTACCAGGCCGGCTGATCTATAGCCTGAAAGATCTATGCCGGCCTCTGACCTCGAGCAAATCGTCAATCTCTGCAAGCGACGGGGATTTGTCTATCCATCTGCAGAGATCTACGGCGGTTTTCGTTCCAGTTACGACTATGGCCCGCTCGGCTCACTCATGTTGCGCAATGTCCGAGAATCCTGGATCCGTACCATGGTGCAACAGCGTGACGATGTCGTATTGATCGATGCCGCAATTCTCGGTCCGCCGCAGGTTTTCGAAGCGAGCGGCCACCTTGCAAACTTCAGCGATCCTCTCGTCGACTGCCGCAAGTGCAAGCAGCGATTCCGTGAGGATCATCTGGCGGACCCGTCGATGTGCCCGAACTGCGGGGCCAATGATTCGCTCACGGAGGCTCGTGCCTTCAACTTGATGTTCAAGACGTTCGCAGGTCCCGTCGAGGGTTCTGGGGCCGAGGTGTACTTGCGTCCGGAGACGGCTCAGGGCATGTTCGTGAACTTCGCCAATGTGTTGCAGAC
This sequence comes from Ilumatobacteraceae bacterium, assembly GCA_044233375.1. Classification (GTDB taxonomy): domain Bacteria; phylum Actinomycetota; class Acidimicrobiia; order Acidimicrobiales; family Ilumatobacteraceae; genus Casp-actino8. Next base: position 1,208 of record JBIIKC010000238.1, on the reverse strand, counting down.
GAGCCGGAAGAAGCCGCCTTTCGGAATTGCGCAGGTGGGAAAGAGTTTCCGAAACGAGATCACTCCCGGCAACTTCATCTTCCGTACTCGTGAGTTCGAACAGATGGAGCTCGAATTCTTCGTCCCGCCGAGCGAGGGTCCGAAGTGGTACGAGTATTGGTGTCGCGAGCGTCTGCAGTGGTACGTCGATCTGGGCATACCAGTTGAGATGCTTCGCCTGCGACCACATGATGCAGACGAGTTGAGCCACTATTCGGCAGGGACAGCGGATGTCGAGTTCGCCTATCCCTGGGGCTGGGGAGAACTCGAGGGCATCGCCCAGAGAACGAACTACGACCTCAACCAGCATTCCGAACATTCGGGGCAGCGCCTCGACTTCTTCGACCAGTCCACCAACGAGCGCTACGTGCCATTCGTCGTCGAGCCAGCAGCCGGAGTCAACCGTGCGATGGCAGCGTTCCTCCTTGCGGCATATACAGAGGACGAAATCGGTGGTGAGGCGCGAACTGTCCTCAAACTCCATCCGCGGCTGGCTCCCTACAAGGTCGCGGTTCTGCCACTCAGCAAGAAGGACACTCTCACTCCACTGGCTCGACAGATCTTCACCAGTATCGGTGAGAGATACATGGTGGACTACGACGACACTCAGTCGATCGGTCGTCGTTATCGACGTCAGGACGAGATCGGGACGCCTTTGTGTGTCACGGTCGACTTCGATTCACTCGAGGACGGTGCTGTCACGATTCGAGATCGAGACACGACCGACCAAGTTCGAGTGCCGGTCACTTCTCTCGAAGCCGAATTGCGCTCCCGACTCGGGTTCTGAATTGGCGAGTTCACCGTCTACGGTTCATGTAGCCGGTGCCCGCTGATGGGCGCCGGGTGGAGAGAGGAATGACATGACCAAGGTTGCAGTTCTTGCCAAGCTCGCGGCATCGCCGGGTAAGCGAGACGAATTGATCACTGCCCTGCAGACTGCGCTCGACACTGCTCGCGGTGAAAGCGGCACGATCTATTACATCTTGCACACCGACGCATCAAACGCTGACACCTTGTACATGTACGAGTTGTACGAAAATCAGGACGCCTTCACGGCGCATGTCAGCACCGACGCATTCAAGGCTCTTGGACCGACGATTGGACACCTGCTGGGCGGTGCGCCCGAGATGACGTTTCTCGGACCAGTCGGCGGCAAGGGGATCTGAGCG
>JBIIKC010000237.1:0-3165 GCA_044233375.1 Ilumatobacteraceae bacterium | reverse complement strand
TCGGCTCATCGCATCCTGGGGCTGAAGCAGGTCCCAAGGGTTGGGCTGTTCGCCCATTAAAGCGGTACGTGAGCTGGGTTCAGAACGTCGTGAGACAGTTCGGTCTCTATCCTCCGCAGCCGAAGGAGTGTTGAGGAAATCTGTCCCTAGTACGAGAGGACCGGGATGGACGTAGCTCTGGTGTGTCTGTTGTCCTGCCAAGGGCACGGCAGATTAGCCACCTACGGTCGGGATAACCGCTGAAAGCATCTAAGCGGGAAGCCCTTTCCAAGATGAGCACTCCCATGCGGTTAACGCAGTAAGGCCCGTGACTAGACCATCACGTTGATAGGCCGGAGGTGGAAGAGTGGTAACACTCGTAGCCGACCGGTACTAATCGGCCGAGGGCTTAATTGACAGCTCGCGCTTGCTCTGAAGTACTCGGGGAACATCCCCTTGACAACAGATTTCCGGTGGCCATAGCGGCGGAGAAACACCCGTTCCCATTTCGAACACGGCAGTTAAGCCCGCCTGCGCCGATGGTACTTGGAGGTAGACCTCCTGGGAGAGTAGGTCGCTGCCGGATTTTTTCGATACGAAGCCCCGTTCGACTCGACGATCATCATCGTCGAATTGGACGGGGCTTCGGGCGTTCTCTGAGCATATTCGTGGATCGACCTCCATCGGATGTGATTTGAGAGTCGATCCTCACGCTCTTCGAGACTTGGCTCTAGCCTGGAGAAAATGCCCCAAAGAGATGATTCGAGAGCACGACGGACACAAGGTTCTGGGGATGCAAAGGGTCAGGAAGCCTCGTCTCGTGGTCGACCGACTCGAGGTAATGCTGCGAGCGGTGACAGAGCTCCCTCGCGGAGCAGCGGCGGTCCGGTTCCCAAGCGGGGTACGTCTGATGGACGTTCGGGATCACGACGGGCTGAGGACCGGAAGGATCGGTTCACATCAGGGGGGTCGGACTCTTCGTCTCGCGGTGGAGGCCCCCGTCGAGATCGAACATCATCGGGACCATCGGAAAGGCGCTCAGGGGGTAGCGATCGCCGTCGAGGTGACGAAGGCCGACCGGCAGAGTTTCGCACCGAGGCGGATCGGCGTCGGGCAGCGGTTCGTGCGCGTGGTGCGGGGAGCGCACGGGATCCGAAGATAGTGGATCAACAGGCTCGTACCGACAATCCAATCGCTGAAGAGTGGATCGACGAGGGTCCGATCAGATCACGGGCATCGGAAGCAGTCAAACGAGGTCGGACAACGTCGGTGCGAAAGGTTGATCGTCGGGCTGGAGAGCCGATGGATCCGGCAATCGTCGAAGTCGTGGGCAGAGCAGTTGATCCTCGACGAACCGAGAAGCTCGCTCAGAAGCTGAACAGTGCTTGCATTGCACTCGATCGCGAGAGGTACTCCGAGGCCAAGCGCATTGCTCGTACGTTGGTGAAGGAGCTTTCGGCAGTTTCGACAGTCCACGAAATCATCGGGTTGGCCAGTTATCGCCTGGGTCAATGGCGTGATGCGACGTCGGCGCTCGAGACGGCCCAACGCCTGAACGAGCGAGTGGAGAACATGCCTGTCCTCTTGGACTGTTATCGGGCTCAGAAGCGTTGGATCGATGTCGATGCGATCTGGAAGGATCTGAAAGAGCAGTCACCCGCTCCCGATGTCATGGCTGAAGGACGAATCGTGGTGGCTGGGTCTCTGGCTGATCGAGGTGACTTGCGAGCAGCGATCGATCTGATGCGCAAGGCGATGTCCACTCCGAGACGTATCCGTGAGTACCACGTTCGACAGTGGTACGTATTGGCCGACCTGTACGATCGTGCAGGGGACATACAACAAGCTCGAGAGCTGTTCTCCCGGGTCGCAGCCGTTGATTCTCAATTTGCTGATGTACGGGAGCGCCTGTCAAGTCTGTGAGACGGAGCATGCTCTGGGAGTGTCTGCTGGTCCATGAGCGCGTTCGCCCTGAGGGTGAGACATTCAGTGGTGCCCTCCCAGAACTACTGTTGGAGAGAACCTAAGGTTGACCTCGCGTCCCTGACGGACTGGACAGCCTCTCGGAAAGGACAAGCATCGACATGAACGTCGAGCAGAAAACTCGCATTCGTGATGGAAAGGGCTTCATTGCGGCTCTCGACCAGAGTGGTGGCAGCACTCCAAAGGCATTGCGACTCTACGGCGTCTCCGAGGAGTCCTATTCGGGCGAGTCCGAGATGTTCGACCTGATCCATGCAATGAGATCTCGAATGATCAAGAGCCCGGCGTTCGATGGGCGAAGGGTACTCGGAGCGATTCTCTTCGAGGGGACGATGGTACGCGATATCGACGGAGTACCAGCGGCTGAATTCCTCTGGACTTCGAAAAAGGTTGTTCCGTTTCTGAAAGTGGACCAGGGTTTGAACGACGAGTCCGATGGTGTTCAGACGATGAAATCGATGCCTCATTTGTCGGGACTTCTCGAGAAGGCTGTTGGGTACGGGATCTTCGGAACGAAGATGCGATCTGTCATCAAGACAGCTTCGGTGTCGGGAATTCGTAGCGTTGTGGCACAGCAGTTCGACATCGGTCGTCAGATCCTCTCTCATGGTCTCGTGCCGATCATCGAACCCGAGATCGATATTCAGAGTCCCGACAAGTCGGAGTGCGAGCACATCCTCCTCGAGGAAATCATGTCCGAACTTTCAATGCACTCGTCTGGTTCAGAGGTGATGCTGAAGTTGACGCTCCCCGAACGAGATGCGTTCTATCAAAATCTCGTCGATCATCAAGGAGTTCTCCGAGTGGTCGCTCTCTCCGGTGGTTACAGCCGAGGTGAGGCAAATGCACGTTTGAGCCGCAACCCGGGGGTCATTGCCAGTTTTTCTCGTGCCCTCACCGAAGGCTTGAGCGCACAGCAATCGGACGACGAATTCAATGCGACACTCGATCGAACGATCGAGGAGATCTACCAAGCATCTTCCACCTGAACGGTTCGGCGAGTCTCTCAGGGCGCGAGAGGTCGAAGTGCCACACCGGTCAGGATCTTCGGAGTGAAGAAGGTCGACTTCGGAGGCATGAGTTCGTGCTCGCGGGCGGTGCGTCTGATTTCATCCACGGTGACCGGTCGAATCAGGACGGCGGCGTCGGCAGCACGAGAACGGATGAATTCGGTGACCTCGGCAACTCCATGTTGATAGCGGA
>JBIIKC010000236.1:0-3166 GCA_044233375.1 Ilumatobacteraceae bacterium | reverse complement strand
GTTCCTGTGCCGACAGGTTCTGTCGTGGACTTCACCGTGAATCTGAAGAAGTCGGCTTCGGTCGAGGAGATCAACGCAGCGTTCCGCAAGGCAGCGTCGAGTGCTCCGCTCAAGGGTGTACTCCGCTACACCGAAGAGCCGATCGTTTCCAGTGACATCGTCGGCGATCCGCACAGCTCGATCTTCGATGCAGGTCTGACGATGAGCCTGGGCAAAATGGCCAAAGTCCTCGCCTGGTACGACAACGAGTGGGGTTACAGCAATCGTCTCGTCGAGATGACGGTGTTTGCAGGGTCGAAACTCCCCAAGCGTCGCCGCTGATCGGTGGTATCGGTGAGCATGGGCGGACATCCGCGACTCGAAGATCTGGGAGACGTAGCTGGAAAGCGCGTCCTCGTGCGAACCGATTTCAACGTGCCCATGGAGACAAATTCGGACGGTGAGCGTGTCATCACCGATGACTTTCGTATCAGATCGGCGCTTCCGACCATCGAGTGGCTCGTCGAACGCGGCGCCCATGTCGTGTGTGCAAGTCACCTGGGTCGTCCCAAAGGGACGCCGGATCCGAAGTATTCGATGGATCCGGTTCGGGCGCGCCTCGTCGAACTCGCCCCTGGTGTCGACGTGCGAGAGAACTTGCGGTTCAATCCGGGAGAAGAGGCGAACGACCCGGCCTTCGTACTCGAGATGATCGAGGGAATCGACATGTACGTCGATGATGCTTTCGGCGCGTCCCACCGTGCCCATGCGTCGATCGTCGGTCCACCCAAGACGTTACCCTCGGCGATGGGCCGCCTACTCGAGCGTGAGGTCGAGGTGTTGCTCGGTCTGCGGAATTCTCCGAAGCACCCGTTCGTTGCAGTCCTCGGTGGTTCGAAGATTTCCGACAAGCTCGGCGTTGTTGAATCGCTCTTGAACCTCGTCGACTCTCTCGTGATCGGTGGAGCGATGTGCTTCACGTTTCTTGCTGCGAAGGGCTTCCCTATTGGTGACTCACTCTTCGAACCCGATTACGTCGACACGTGTCGCCGCCTCCTCGACTCCGGCAAGGAGATTCATCTCCCCGAAGACATGATCGGTCTCGACGCAAATGGCAGCTATGCAACATTCGGTCGGCGCATACCCGAGGGAGCCAAAGGCTTCGACATCGGGCCCGGTTCGGCTGCAGCATTCTCCGACATCATCATGGACGCGCGCACAGTTTTCTGGAACGGCCCGATGGGCATGTTCGAAGACGATCGTTTCGCAGGAGGAACGCGCACAGTTGCAGAGGCAATGGCCGAGACCAAGGCGTTCACCGTTGTCGGAGGTGGCGACTCTGCTGCGGCAATCGCGAAGTTCGGTCTCGATGACGACGTCGACCACGTGTCGACCGGTGGTGGCGCCGCTCTCGAGTTGCTCGAGTTGGGTGATCTGCCAGGTTTGAAAGCTCTGAGGGAGGCCCCGAATGCCCGCTAATGCGCGTCGTCCGCTGATCAGCGGGAATTGGAAGATGAACCTCAATCATTATGAGGCGATTCATCTCGTGCAGAAGTTGTCGTATCTTCTGCCCAAGGAAGCACTCGAGGATGTCGACGTGAGTGTGCATCCGCCATTCACCGACATCCGCAGTGTCCAGACATTGATCGATAGTGACGGTCTCAGTTTCTTACTCGGAGCGCAGAACTGCCATTCGGATGAAAAGGGTGCGTTCACGGGCGAGGTCTCACCGGCATTCCTCGCAAAACTCGGTGTCCGCCTCGTGATCTGCGGCCACAGTGAACGTCGCCAGTTGTTCGGCGAAACGGACGACTTTGTTGCTGCGAAGGTTGCATCGGTGATCAAGTTCGGCATGACACCGATCGTGTGCGTAGGAGAGACGCAGGAAGAGCGAGAAGCGGGCGTGACCGTCGATCGAGTGTCCGGTCAGGTGCGCGGTTCGCTCAAGGGTCGTTCGGAGAGTGATATCGAGTCGCTGGTGATTGCGTACGAGCCGATCTGGGCGATCGGGACGGGTTTGACCTCCACCGCCACTGATGCTCAGGAAGTTTGTGCAGCTATTCGCGCCGTGGTGCGAGCCGACTGGGGGGCGGAAGCGGCAGCGGCCGTGCGAATCCAATACGGGGGATCGGTCAAGGCCGGTAATGTTGCCGAACTCATGGCCCAGCCGGACATCGATGGCGCTCTGGTGGGTGGGGCAAGTATCGACCCGGATGAATTCGCCCGATTGGTTCAGTTCGAGCGTTGATCGCACGTTCAGGTTCTTGCGGCAGGCTCATCGGAGGATGCCCGCAGATCGAACTGGGGCAGTAGCATGTCGAACCGTGCGAGACATTTTGTTGTACATCATGGTGGTCGTGAACGTTGTGTCCATGGTGGCCATGGTCGCCGGCATCTTGATGCACAGCGGCAAAGGCGGAGGACTCTCCGACATGTTCGGAGGTGGTGGTGGAGCGGGTCTCGGTTCGGCTGCGGCCGAGCGGAACCTGAACCGCATCACCTTGGTGTTCGCCCTCATTTGGGTGATATCTGTGCTCGCACTCGGCTTCTTGATGGTGGGCTGACCCTTGGCTCGGAGCCGTCGTCGACGCTAGAGTCGAAGCCCGCGGCTCTGAGTCGCTCTTACATACACACCATGTCGAAGTGGCGGAATAGGCAGACGCGCTAGCTTGAGGGGCTAGTGATCGTAAGATCGTGGGGGTTCAAGTCCCCCCTTCGACACCAATTCATTTTGCGCCAGAGCGCAGTCCTCACCTTGCGGAACAGCACTGTTAGGTTGTGTCGGTGCCTGAGGCTTCGAAACCGAGGATTCGTCGCTTGCTGATGATGGGTTTCTTCTTGGCTGCGCTGGCGGTTGGGGTCGACGCATGGAGCACACCTTCTGCATTCCTGATCGCCCTTGTCCCGCTGACGTATACGATCCCTGCTTTTGTGTGGCTCGACCGGCTCGAGCCTGAACCCCGTGCCATGCGGTGGAACGCGTTCCTGTGGGGCGGCGGGATCTCAGTGCTCGTGGCGGGCATTGCCAATGAGGTCACCGCTGCATCGGTCGGGACCGCTGCGGCGCTTGTCGTCAGTGCCCCGGTCGTGGAAGAGACCATGAAGGCACTCGGAATCTTGGGGGCGGCAAGACGACATCAGGTCGACACCCCGCTCGACGGTGCGGTCTACGCCGGGTACGTGGGCC
>JBIIKC010000235.1:0-3180 GCA_044233375.1 Ilumatobacteraceae bacterium | reverse complement strand
GTGGAATCGAAATTCCGAGCGCGTGGATTCCACCACTGATGACGAGTGGGTCTGGTCTCAGGCGACTCCACGCAACAAGAGCCGACACGGCGAAGAAGACCGAGGCCGCAACGAACGGACCGACCAGTGCTGACAAACCCAGGAACTTTGCAAAGTCTTTTTCCCACGGGGTGAGCAACGGACCGAAGGCCGCACCAAGAGTCCCCACCCAGACCACCGAAGAAATCGCTGAGGCTTTACCCTCCACTGGGGCAAGATCTGCAGCGGTATAACGGCTCTGCAACGCACCCGCCTGCCCGGAACCGAACAACAACATGCCGAATATGAAGACGGTGAGCGATTCGATTTCACCGCCGAATGCGGCAACCGCCGCGCCGAGGGATCCGAGGGCGAAAGCAGACACCAATGCGGGTCGACGTCCGCGCCTGCGCATCATCGACGCCAAAGGAACTGCCATCAACGCAGCGCCGAACGTCGCCCCGGCGTTGCCCACTCCCGCCAGCCTGTCCGAGCCGACGAGATCGGAGGCGAGGAGCGCAACCACCGCCACCACACCCGAGACTCCAGCCTGACCGGGAATCTGCATCAGCCGCAGCGAAGTGATCGTCCGCTTCTGCAGACGCCCCAGATCGATTTCCGATGTCGCTGTCACGAACGCGACCTCATGCGAGAAGATCTCGCAGGAAGCGTCCGGTGTAACTCGCTTCGACAGCCGACACGATTTCCGGTGCACCCTCGGCAATGATCATGCCCCCACCCGATCCCCCTTCGGGACCGAGATCGATCAACCAATCTGCTGTCTTGATGACATCCAGATTGTGCTCGATCACGAGGACGGTATTGCCTTGATCAACCAGGCGTGAGAGCACGGTCAGCAGACGGCGAACGTCCTCGAAGTGAAGTCCTGTCGTCGGCTCGTCCAACAGATAGATCGTGTGACCCGTGCTGCGCTTCGCGAGTTCGGCGGCCAGTTTCACTCTCTGTGCCTCACCACCGGACAGAGTCGGAGCGGACTGTCCGAGTCGTACGTAGCCGAGACCCACATCGACGAGAGTTTGCATGTGCCGAGCAATCGCAGGCTGATTGGAGAAGAAGTCGACAGCCTCGGCAATCGGCATGTTCAGTACATCGGCGATGTTCTTTCCCTTGAAAGTGATGTCGAGCGTGTCCCGGTTGTACCTCGCCCCATGACACACCTCGCACGGCACGTAGACATCTGGGAGGAAATGCATCTCGATCTTGATGTTTCCATCACCTGAACACGCTTCACAGCGTCCACCCGAGACGTTGAACGAGAAACGACCAGGCATGTATCCGCGCACCTTTGCCTCTGCAGTCGTTGCGAACAGTTTTCTGATGTTGTCGAAGACACCCGTGTAGGTGGCAGGGTTGGATCTTGGCGTCCGGCCGATCGGCGACTGGTCCATATCGATGATCTTGTCCAGGTGTTCGACACCTTTGATCGACTTGTGCTTGCCCGGGGCTTCCTTCGACTTGTAGATCTTCTGCATCAGCACGGGCAACAAGATGTCGCGTACAAGAGTGCTCTTTCCACTACCCGAGACGCCTGTGACTGCAACGAAACATCCGAGAGGAATTCGTGCGGTGATGTCTCGCAGATTGTGTTCACGCGCACCAACGATCTCGAGCCACGCATCGCCCGGAGATCGGCGTTGCTGGGGTACCGGAATCGTCTTTTTTCCCGACAGGTATTGACCGGTCACTGATGCTTTCGATTTGGCGATCCCGGCAACCGGCCCGCTGTAGACGACTTCACCTCCGTGCTCACCGGCACCTGGCCCGATATCGACGATCCAATCGCACTCGCGAATCGTCTCCTCGTCGTGCTCGACGACGAGGACTGTGTTCCCCAAATCTCGAAGGCGCAGCAACGTGTCGATGAGCCGTCGATTGTCCCGCTGATGCAGGCCGATCGAGGGTTCGTCGAGAACGTACAGAGTGCCGACGAGACCCGAGCCGATCTGGCTCGCGAGTCTGATTCGCTGAGCTTCGCCACCTGCCAACGTGCCGGCAGATCTCGCCAAGCTCAGGTAGTCCAGCCCGACATCGAGAAGGAATCCGAGACGAGCATTGATCTCCTTCACCACGCGTTCGGCGATCATGCGATCTCGGTCGCTGAGCTCGAGTTCCGCAAGAAACTTTGCAGACTCCCCAATCGGAAGATCGCAGACTTCGGAGATGTTCTTGTCGTTGATCGTGATGGCGAGTGTGGCAGGCTTCAGCCGCGCACCCTGACACGCCGTGCACGGAACGAGTCGCATGTAACTCTCGTACTGCTCTCGACTCCAGTCACTCTCTGCGCTCTCGTGGCGACGTTTGATCCACGGGATGATCCCCTCGAACGACGTGTTGAACTGACGCGCCCGTCCGTAACGATTCTTGAATTTGACCGTGAGGTTTCCCGGAAGACCGTACAGGACGATCTTTTGCGCCTTTGCGGGAAGCTTCCCCCACGGCTTTTCGAGATCGATGTTGTTGTCCACTGCGACTGACTCGAGAACCCGGGTGAAGAATCCGGTCGTTGCGCTTCGCCATGGGGCAATCGCCCCTTCGGACAACGCCAGATCCGAATCGGGGATGACGAGCTCGGGGTCGACTTCGAACGTGGTCCCCAACCCGTCGCAGGTCTCACATGCGCCGAAGGGAGAGTTGAAGGAGAAATTTCGAGGTGCCGGCTCGTCGTAGGAAATGCCACATGTCGGACAAGCAAGGTGTTGGCTGAAGGTCAAGGACTCATTGTCATCGTCATCTCGTCCGACGATCTCGATCATTGCCACACCCTCGGCGAGCTTGAGTGCTGTTTCGAGGCTGTCCGTCAAACGACGCTCGATGCCATCCTTTCGCACGAGACGATCGACGACGATATCGATCGAGTGCTGCTCGTAACGCGCGAGCTTTTCATCACGTCCCAGAAACTCGGCGATGTCCACGAGCTCACCATCGACTCGAGCGCGAACGAAGCCTTGCCCGGCCAGGTCGTTGAGAAGCGTGTCGTAATTTCCCTTTCGACTACGCACGACCGGAGCGAGAACCTGAAATCGGGTTCCTTCAGCCAATGTGAGGACTCGATCGACGATCTGCTGGGGAGTCTGACGAGACAAGCGCATGCCGTCTTTGGGACAGTGCTGAACCCCGATTCGTGCGTACAACAGACGTAGG
>JBIIKC010000160.1:0-4103 GCA_044233375.1 Ilumatobacteraceae bacterium | reverse complement strand
GTGCGTCGGTTGGTGGAGGCGATCACCGGTGCGGTCGCATCGGGTGCTTCGCCGACCTGCCGCTTCGTTTCGACCCCGGCTGCAACCGAAGCGATCGCCGTGGGATCGTCGGTCTCGGAGAAGTCGACGACGACCACCGTGATGTTGTCTCGTCCGCCGTGAGCGTTGGCGAGGCTGACGAGACTGTTGGCGAGCTGTTGAGGTTCGGAGCGCAAGCGAACTTCGTTCTCGATCTCTGAATCATCGGCTTCATCGACGAGGCCATCGCTACAGAGAATGAATCGATCTCCATCACGCACTTCGATCGGGAACAGATCGATGTCGATAGAGGAGTCGATTCCGAGAGCGCGCAGCACGATGTTGCGCTGATAATGCGTGCGGGCTTCGGCAGCGGAAATCGCTCCGCGCTCGACGAGTGTCTGCACGTGCGAATGGTCGACGGTCACCTGTTGAAGCTGTCCATCGCGCCACCGATAGGTTCTGCTGTCACCAATGTTGGCGATCACCACTTGGTGAGCCGACGGATCGGTGACCACCAAAGCTGTCAGGGTGGTGCCCATGCCGGCCTTCTCGGAGTCGTCGAGGGATTCGAGAAAGATCGCGGTATTCGCCGTGGAGATCGCCTCAGCGACTCGCTCCGGGGTGTTCAGTCCCGATTGAGTCGATGTGTGGAGCTCGGCAAGAGTCTTCACAGCGATCGCGCTGGCAACTTCCCCTGCGCTGTGGCCGCCCATGCCATCAGCGACGACATACAGACCCTCGATCACGAGGTATGCGTCCTCGTTGCCCATCCGGACTTGCCCGACATGGGTGCTCGCTCCTGCGTGCGCCTTGATCACTTGATCGCCTCCAGGATGACTCCGCCGATCTGGACACGGTCGCCGATCTCCAAGTCGTTCGGCTCGCTGATACGTGTGCTGTTCACATATGTGCCGTTGGTGGATCCAAGATCGTCGACGACCACATATCCCCCTTGGAGGAAGAATCGCGCGTGACGACCGCTGATGTAGGGATCGTCGGGAACACACAGGTCGTTGTCCTGCGCGCGACCGATCGTGAAGGGTTTCTCCGACGCGGGATAGATATGTCCCTTGATCGTCACGGGAGAAACGGCTTTCAAGGCCGACACCCTGAAATGACGTGCGACAACCGCCGCGGATTGTGGTCCAGTCGATGGACGGCCGACCCCTGTGCGTTGGACTGCCGGTATCCGCACTTCGACCCACACAGCCCACAGGACGCGCCCGAAGAACGCGTACAAAGCAATGAGGAGCACGATCCGCAGGAGGCTCAGGAGCTGATCGGTCATGAGATCGGGAAACCTAACCGATTTCGAAGCGAATGGAGACGAGTCCGACAGTGATTTCGTCACCATGCACAAGTTCGTGTTGGGACGAAATCCGCGTGCCGTTCACCTTCGTCCCGTTCGTCGAACCGAGATCTGTGATGCGATACGTTCCGTCGAGCACGGTGATGGTGGCGTGGCGCCGGCTGATGTTCGGATCTTCGATGGTGATGTCGCACTCACCGAGTCGGCCGATCACGACGGGCGACTCGCCGAGTGTGATCGCACGACCGTCGGAGATCACGAGCGAGGCACTGATCGATGGAATCGGAATTGGGGCAACCACGTCTTGCACGAGCGTCGGCGGGGTCGTGGGTGGTGCAGGTCGCTCGGCGATGGGAGCCGGCTCGCGAGATGAGAAGTCCGAGGAAATGGAAATATTGCGGCGGGGTGCTTGGGCATCTTCGACAATGTCGACGGAGACACCCGACCGAAGCGTGTATCCCTCATCGGAGCAGTACTGCTCGACGGCATGCACCAGTTCGGAGACCAACGGATCGATGTAGGGTCGCAACGCTTCGAAGTCAGCGCTCGCCAAGGACACGCTGTAGTGGTTCGGGACGACTCGTTGACCTTGGGAATTGACAGATCTCTGGACGTCGATCTCACGGATCAGACGGCGTCCGATTTCGATCGGGCGCACGCTGTTCTTGAAAGCGCGATTGAACACACCATCGACGATACGCCCTAGACCGTTCTCCAGTGATTGCAGTCCCACAAGTAGCAATCAGGGTATCGGCGGCACCATGATCGCTGGCTGGGGTACGCCTGTGATCTCGTGACCTTGATTCCGTCATGGATTCGGTATGGGTTGGGTGGGTACCGATCGACTGGATACCCTTGCGAAGCGTTGCTCGGGCGAGTGGCGGAATGGCAGACGCGCTGGCTTCAGGTGCCAGTGATCGTAAGATCGTGGGGGTTCAAGTCCCCCCTCGCCCACGAAGTGGTGGGACCGGTCCCACCCCGGCGAGGCAGTCGGGCGTCACGACTCTGGTGGTTCGTCGAGCCAACTGTGTTGGATCTCTATGCCGAGCAGCACGACGCTGTCGTCGGCCACGAGTTGTCCGATGACGACTGCCGCTGCGACGAGGACTCCACTGACGATCACGACGCGGTAGTCGGGACGATCGGGGTAGACCATGGGAAGTGCGTCGAAGTTCTCGGCGAACTCGTCGACGATTGGTGGCAGATCGATCACGATGAAATCGGTACTCGATGGCTCTCCATTCGGACCTCGGTCGCTGCCGAGTTGGCGGTCGAGATCCTCGAAGAAGTCGTGGTCGACGCGGACGCGTCGGCGATTGGTCACCGTTCGGGCGTTGGGGCGTCTTGGTTGGACGCGATGTGTGACTCGATCCTCTGGAGGGTGCGCGCCAGCAGGTCCGGGGACAGGGTTTCGAGGTTGGCTTCGATTCCATCGCGGACGATCGCATGGCGCTCGGCGGGACTCATGTTCTCGAGTTCCTCGGCTGACCAGATCTTCGGCGACACCATTGCGGGATGTTACCAACGCCGATTGGTCTGGTGGAGTTCGGGGTCGACCGGTGGGATTCGCCGAGATGGGGACACTCGAGAGTCTTTGTGACGGCATCTTCCTCGCTCTCGTTTCCAGGAAAATGGCGGAACATGGCCCCCGGTGGCGTCATAACAGGTGATGACTCCCGCCGACTCCGAGACCTATCGCAAGTACGCCGACGAACTCGTCCGCTTCGCCTCGGGCCTGGTCGGCCCATCAGGCGCGGAGGATGTGGTCGCCAATGCGGTGTTGCGAGCGGTCTCGGGGTCTCGGTGGTTGGGCATCGACAACAAACGGGCGTACCTGTACCGGGCGGTGTTCAACGAAGCCAGCTCGCAGAAGCGCTCGACGACCCGCCGGCTGAACCGGGAGATCCGCGCGTACCAGCGTGACGTCTCACATGGATCCGAGGGCGGCTATGTGGATGTCGATGTGCTCGTCGCGTTGCGACGCCTGAGCGAACGCCAACGGGCAGTCATCCATCTCACGTATTGGGCGGATCTTGCCGTGACCGACATCGCGTCACTGCTGGATCTGTCGATGCGCACCGTGGAACGAGAACTCACTCGCGCCCGTACCCGTTTGGAGGAACTGTTGTCATGAACGACAAGATCAGACGATTCACCACTCAGCTCAGCGACGCTGCACCACTGGCCCCCGAACTCGACGGCCGTGCACTCCCTGCGTCGCGTACCTCGTTGACGGCGATGCGTGTCGGGATTGCCGTTGCTGTGGTCGGAGTCCTCGGCGCAGTTGCGCTCACCGTGGCCGGCAGCGAGGACCGTGCATCGGTGGTTCCAGCCAGCGGTCCGGTCGACGACGTTGCAGCTATCTCCGATGCGATTCAGGCAGCATTGCCAGAGGGATTCCGACTCGAGCTCGTGGAGCGTCGGGACAGTCCCGATGCGGCACCGTCACCTGCAGCAGTTCCTGCGCATGCGGTTGCCGTCAACGACCGGCTCGAGGTGCTCGACATCGAGTTCATGGCACTCACACAGCCCGACGAGAACCTCCAGCCCGACGAGATGTCTCCGGACACTGAACACATGGAGAACGCGAGCCCCGGTGAGCTCGTCACCGACACCACAGTTACGTGCATCACCACAACCTCGGTCCAAGGTGCAGTCGAATGCCTCGAGTACGCCGACGAAGGCACTGCGGCAACGACACCGCCGACCATATCTGGTGAGCCGCAGTGCTACACCTTCGGCAATCCCCAAGAGTCGTCATACTCGAGGCATT
>JBIIKC010000040.1:0-7927 GCA_044233375.1 Ilumatobacteraceae bacterium | reverse complement strand
AGCTCGATAGTCAAGAGATCGCGAAGTCGAACCAGTGCACCGTCTACGTCGGCTCCGCGCCCGACGTTCCACCAGTGATCCCGGGGTGTCCGCAAGTCACCGTGATCATCGATCCGTCCCTTCCCGACAGCACGATCCTGTCTGAACCGATCGTGACCGACACGACGGTTCCCGGCGACGGTTCATCGACCATCGAGGAGGGAACCAGCCCCGTCTACGACCCGTTCGGCGTCGACCCGAGCGGAACACCGTCGCCGTTCCAGGGAGCGTCGACCACGATATCCAACGTGTTCGTGACCGTCGCTCACTACGCCATCACTCAAGGAGTGGACGTCGCCGCCCTGTCATCGGCGGTTGCATCGAGCCTCGAACAGATCCCGAACCTGGCCGAAGCGATCGCCGTACTGCCCGAGCCTCTCGCCCCCGCTGACCTGAATCTCTCGTCACCGCGCGACGGTTCATGGGTCAATGGCGGCGTGACGAACGGATCATTGTCGGTGTCACTTTGGCGAGGACTCACTGACGGAGCGGTCATCGTGCGGATCAGCTACCCGGGGAACCTCGAAGCCTCCGGCAACGATGGCGATGTCTTCTGGCAGGCCCTCACCCCGTCTGCCGGCGATGGCCGAGTATCGATCGTCCACTTCCTGCGGGGCTCACGCGACGCACTCACTGACGCCGACGCTGCCGCGCTGACATACAAGATCGCCGACTTCTGGACCGATGCTCGAGCCGTCATTCCCGTCATCACCCAGAACATCCTCAGCGTTCCAGCCGGCGGTGACCAGCCGCCGGTCACCGAAGCCCCCGTGGATCCATCCATTCCGGACCCATCCGCCCCCTGAGGTTGGGTGAGGTGACGAGTGGGTCGCAGCCTGAGGTGTGGCCCACTCGTCACTGGTTCGAGTCAGTGATTCGCAGCGAGTCGGGCGTAGGCAGTTGCCGAAGGACGAGCCCGGCGTTGCGCGTCGAAGAAACCATCCTCGGTGACGCGTCGGTTCAGGACCACTTTGCGATGATGTTCCGAGTGACGTGTGCGGCATCGTCGATCGTGTACCCCTCAGGCCACTCGTTGATGATCGTTTCGAGGTCACGAACGAATCGTGAGTCAATGAGCTTGGCTTCCAGGTTCGCAAGGGCGCGGTCCGTATTCCATCCGTCTGGACGGTACGGCTCGAAGCAGGCAGCGATGTCGGCGGCGGCGATCACCGGTCGTGCTCGATGTCGGTGTTGGCGAGTAGGTGCCACCGACCGTCGCGTCGGCCGTGGCGTGGACCACGCGGATCAAGCAGGGTGTTGGCGGCATTGGTGACGATCCGTTCGAGGCGGTGGAAATCGACCGAGGCGCCGACCTTCTTGGCCATGAGTTCCGCGAGGTGACCGGTTCGCTGGACGACAGCGGACGGGTAGTGAGCGGCGACGTCGGCGAGTGCATCGCCGTCGATGGAGCCTTCCTGCAACAGATCGCCGATCACGGTTGCCACGTTGCCGAGCCCTCCGCCTGACACGGGGGCTTCGACCAGATCGAGCACGGTGACCGCGGGTGTGGAGACGCTGACGCGCCCCGTCGGCACAGTCCATACGACGGTCGGGCGAAGTGCTGTCATCGAGCGGCGCACGAACTCGAGCCGACTACGCCCTATGCGACGATCCCTAAGGAGAGCTGGAGTGACGACCTGCAGAACCATCGGCACCTGGTGCGAGGCGCCGTGCAGTCGCGCAGCAGAGAGCAGTCCCACGTAGTAGGGGTGGCCGAAATGACGCATCAGAGGATCGATGTAGTGAAGCGGTGGCGGTGCGCCGGCGGCTCGGTACTCCGGCGGAACGGGCACCCATGCACCCTTGGTGACTGACACGATCTTGTGGGCTTCACGTGCACGTTGCAGGCTCACCGACAGGATGTCGGGCTCGACGCCGACTAGACGAGCTACTTCGTCGGTGGTGACGAAGTATTGCCCGCGCGCCATCAGCCAGTCGGCCAGGGCTCGAGGAGCCACGGTGTCTGTTTGCATGAGGTTCAGGAGGTCAATACATGGCACTGTGCATTGTTTTGATAGCCGCCCAAATTGAACTCCTAGGGAGACCTCATCAGTGGTGGTCGATTTCTTCGGCTCGCCGCCGAGCTTCGATCGCTCACGACCTGTCGGGCTCACGCAACGCACTCACCGACGCCGAATTTGTCGCGGTGGTGTACCCAATCGCTGACGCCTGGACCCAACTATCCCGGATCTCTCCGCCCCCTGAGGATGGGCGACGTGGGAAATCTCACTCAGCTCGGAACAGTTCTGTAGCACATCGTGCTACATTCGATGGCGTGACGACGACCATCACGCAGCGGGAGCTCCGGAACTCCAGCGGAGACATCATGCGCCGACTCGACGAGGGTGAGACGTTCATCGTCACGCGCGCTGGAAAGCCGGTCGGCGAACTGAGTCCTCTGCGCCGCGAGCGGTTCATCACCGCCGAGACGGTTGCCGCACTGTTCCACCGTGCCTCGAAAATCGATGCTGATCGCTTCCGAGCCGACCTCGATGAAGTTGCCGATCCTGGGATCGACCCCCGTGCCTGAAGGTCGACCCGAACGTGGCATCCTCGACACATCAGTCGTGATCGACCTCGAACACATCGACGTGGCGAAGTTGCCACGCAGCGTCGCCGTCACAGCGATCACCATGGCCGAGTTGGCGGCTGGTCCCCATGCCACTGCTGACACGAATGAACGAGCCCGGCGACAGGACCGACTCCAGCGGGCCGAGGCAGCATTCGACCCGATCCCATTCGATGCGGATGCCGCACGCGCATACGGAAGGATCTATGCAGCGGTTGTGGCGCGAGGTCGAAAGGCACGCGGAACCAGGGCCGTCGATCTACTGATCGCGGCGGTAGCTGCGTCGACGAATCTTCCGTTGTACACCCGCAATCCGGACGATCTTGCCGGACTCGACGAGATCGTCACCGTCGTTCGCGTCTGACGCAAGCGGGCAACTGACAGCGGGGGTTCGCCTGATTTCCTACCCAACGACGCTTGGGACTCACACCTCTCATGACGGTTACGACCTCTCATGTCGCTGAAGGTATGCCTCGATCGATCGAGCGATTGGGTCGATCCTCGGGCAGGATCGGGCGATGAGAGTTGTCCCAACGAGGCGAGGTGTCTGGGCGTGCGCTTTCCTTGCGACCTTGGTTCAACGACGGTCCATTCAGATCAGTTTTCGGGTTCTCAGTACCATTGGAGTCGTAGCGGGATTCCTGGTGTTGGCCACGACATCGGGAGCGTTCTCTCTCAATTGACGGACCAATCTCGACGTCATCGCTCCGAGCGGAGTTGGATCCAGCAGTCGAGGACCTCCCACTGTCCAGCCTTGTCTTCGACGTATGACTCATCGAGGGCGATGCGGGTCGACAGAATCGATCTGATGTCATCGATGTCACGAGGCCGAGCTGCAATCAGTTTGTGAATGATCACATCCTCGACCGTGAGGACTCCGTCGCGGGCACGCGACATTGCTTCCTTTTGATACGCGGTTTCCGCCACCAGCACATCGATGACGGTCGCGCCGACTCGGGCGGAGATCAGGTAGGGCACTCCATTCTCAGCGACCTCTCGAACGGT
This sequence comes from Ilumatobacteraceae bacterium, assembly GCA_044233375.1. Classification (GTDB taxonomy): domain Bacteria; phylum Actinomycetota; class Acidimicrobiia; order Acidimicrobiales; family Ilumatobacteraceae; genus Casp-actino8. The sequence goes on along the minus strand of JBIIKC010000040.1, from coordinate 4,314 downwards.
GCAACCAACTTCACGGAGAACGAGAGCAGCTCCTTCGAGACTGGACGCCAGATAGTCCACATCGACCGTGTGTCGGGCCTCGAGCCGGTAACGGTTCGCCGCGTGGGCACCGATGAGAACGGTGACGATGCCGTTCTCGGCAAGAACCTGTCTCAGATCATCGGCGGACAAGTCCAAGCGCCACGGCCTTTCGGTGGAATTCTCCTTCGGTCTTCAGTTCCTCGTGGCCAGCACGTCGCCGATCCCCGTTTGCAGAATCGATCGCCTCGGTCCGTTGTGCTTCGGTTCCTGGATCGACGGATTCCAGCGAACGCAATTCGTCACCTTGACGCTTCATCACCCGCCGATCCTCGGAACTCACACTTCCCATGACGCTCAGGATATGCCCCGATCGATCGAGCGATTGGGTCGATCCTCCGGCAGGATCTGGTGATGAGAGTTGTCCAAACGAGGTGTTGTGTCGGGGCGTGCGCTTTCCTTGTGGGCATCGTTCTTTCTGGGTGTTCCGATGCGCCATCCGCTCGTCAGACTGAAAGCACGTCAATGGACTCGATCGCAGATGTCGTGAACAGCCTGTCGTCATCCGTTCCCACATCGTCGACGCAACCACCGCTGTTCGAGTTCACATCACCGGATTCCAACTTCGGGTGGAATGTCGTCAATGACACCGTGATGGGCGGCGTGTCATCCGGTCAACTCGTCGTCGAGGATGGTTCTTTGACTTTCACCGGTGAATTGTCTCTCGACAACAACGGGGGATTCGCCTCGGTGCGGAGTCCGGCGATCGAACCCCAATCAGCTGCGGCATGGTCGGAACGGTCGGGTCCGCGAATCGTGGTTCAAGGGGATGGGCGCACGTGGACCGTCGAAGTTCGCACAGACGATGTGACGGGAGGCTGGATTGCCTCATTGCCGACAACACCGGATTCGGTCACGGATGTGACCCTCCCCTGGGCGTCTTTCGAGCCGGTGACGCGCTTCCTCGATCCTCGTGAAGTGGATGGTCCTCTCGACCCTCGTCGCATCGTGAGTATCGCCTTCTATCTCGTCGACGGAATCGAAGGTTCTTTCCGGTTGGGAATTCAGTCGATCAGTTGAAATCAGGGTCGACGCTGTGTTCGGCGAGAATCCGGCTCAGGTCATCGGCAGACGAACCACAGCCGTTCAGGCGCCACGGCCTCAACCAAGACCGAGTTGATGACCGTATTCATCCAACCGTAGAGGGTGCGAAGCGGCATGAAGAGATGGATGATCCGCTATCACCCGGTTCTCAGTTCTGACCTCCGCAGAAGTGTCGAGACGAGCACGGTCACTGGCTGGGCTCGCACAGAGGGAACTAGCCGATCGCGCTGGGGTGTCCCAACTGGTGATCGGTGCCTACGAAAGAGGTCGTCGTGAACCCGGCCTTTCGATGTTGACCAAACTTGTCAACGCAACCGGCTGCAAAATGGTGATCGAATTGGTTTTTCGGGGTTCGCACTCGGAATCGGTTCCCGTCGAACGACCACTTCGTCAGCGAGTGCGCGATCAACGAGAGGCAATCCTGACGATTGCCGCCCGACGGGGCGCGCGGAATGTGCGGTTGATGTGGTGCCAGACCGCAACCTAAAGGCCGGTATCTCAGATCGGGTGTTGATCGAGGCGACCCCCTTGTGAGGGAGAGTTGAGTCCGACTTATCGACATCGTGGTTGCAGCGGACGCGATCAGCAGTCACTTGACCAGGGGTGATCTGCATGACGAACTTGTTTTCGATGCAGTCAAGTGATTGACGATCGTCGTTGATTCGGAGCATCAGGCGTGAAGAGTGGGTGAATCCGCCGACAACAGCCAGCCTTGTTGCGGGTTGAGACCAGTTGGTTTTTCGGGACTTATGGCCCTCTCCAACGTGTCGAGTCGGGGAATACCGTGCAGATCATTCAGAGAAATCGGAGGTAACTATGACGCGAACGCTCCCAACCCTTTCGATGGTCGTCATTCTTCTGGCTGGGTGCGGTGGCGCGACATCGACAGAAGGATTGTCTGATGCTCTCCTCACCGTTGGGGATCTGTCCGGTGATTGGACGGAAAACCGTGGTGATCCCAGTTCTCCAGACGGCACCATCCCTGCGTCGGGAAGCATCCCTGAGGGCAAACGAGAGTTGCTTCCCACGATCGAAATCTGCGATGCGGCTGCTGCCACTGGGAGAGCGGCTGCCGATTCGATCGAATGGGAGTACTTTCGCCAGTTCGATATGACGCCGATCGACCCGTTCGACCCTCCGTCCGACCGCGAAGGCCACAAGATCTTCCTTCAAGAGTTCATGCTGTCCGATGGGTCTTCCGACCTCGAGCAGTTGACGGCTGATCTGTTCCCAGCGATGGAGGCGTGCCTGGGTGACATTCCTGCGGGCGAGGAGGGGCCAGGGATGGCATCCACGATCGAGATCGGGGACGTCGGTGATGAGTCTCTTGCGGTGCTCACCCAGATCGAAGAAGCCGGCGGACGCGGTCAGTGGTTCATCTACAACGCCATCGTTCGCAAGGGATCAGTACTGCTGTCGGTGGTGCTCGGCGACGTGTTCATCGGCAACCTTCGACCCGAGATGGACCTCGAGGATTTCGACGCGATTGTGCAGAGCGCCGTTGCGAAGCTCTAGCGCCGAGGCCATGGGTCGCAATCAGCAGTGACCGGTGGTCGAACGTGTGATCGATGGTCAACTTTTCAGCGCTTCGAATCGAGGGCTGTGTCTTGATCGAGAAGGTCTCGCTCGCCGGCTTCGAGCCTGATGCAACGAGAGACACTTGTTACAAAGGGAGATTGGTGCTAGTGAAGAGGTCTGAGTTACTTCTCAGTTTCAAATGTTGCCGTTGATTTGTATCAACAGACCTACTTTCCGAGGAACCAATGAACGATCAGTCCACATCATCCGGCTCGCGATTGGATCAAGGTGCCTTGGCGCTGGCCGCAGCGCTCATTCTCGGTCTTGCAGCAACCCTCACTGCCTGGGCGGCATTCCGAGGTTCGTTGACCAGCGATCTCGTGCTGAAGAACTATTCCTCTCAGCAGGCGACGATTGCCCAAGCCAACGACTTCTACAGTCGTGCCGATCAACAAGAGCAACTCGAGACAACACTCTTTCTCGACTGGGCTGTCGCTATTTCAGCAGGCAGTGTCGACGCTGCCGCCTATCTGTCGGAAGTGATGAGCGACGAGATGAAAGCGGCCGTCGAGTGGTGGTCCAGCCAGCCCGAGGATTCGATCCCTGCGACACCCTTCACAACTGACAACCCGGTTTACGCCGAACTTCCCAGCCAAGTTCTCATCGCAGAAGGCGATGCGCTTCTCGAGGAAGCGGACGCAATGCGCTTGGCTGCTGAAGATGCCGATACGAGAAGTGATCGTTTCGAACTCGCCAACGTGTTCTTTGCCGTGGTTTTGTTCGTCGCTGGTCTTGCCACCCTGGTCAATCGCCGCTCCATCCAGGTCGGCTTCTTGGTTCTCAGCGTGATCGGAGTGGTGGCGGGATTCGTCGTTCTCGCCACAACGTCTGGAGCCTTTGCCCTGAACTGACGACAACGGGACGCCAATTTCCAATGATGCCCAAGACCGGCGGATAGGAACCCTGCTGGTTCTCGTCGACTTTCGTGATCGCAATTCCTCGTGGATGCAGGTCACCCGGATTCAGGGAGTTGATTCCAGCAATGGAATCGACGATTGAGTAAACGGTGTACCGGAAGTCACCCTCGGACGATCGACGTTCGGTAGGTTCCCGGCGGGTTCGTAACCATGCGCCGATCGTTGGGGGACGATGTGCACGTTCGAAGTGTCATCCGGGATGTGATCGACGATCTGGCATCCCGGCAGGCATTGTCGGGTGCTGCATCTGTTCTCTACATTGCGCTCTTCATCGGAGGTTGGTGGTGGTGGGTCCGACGAATTCACGTCAGACGGCGCGCGGTTGCAACCGCGGTACTGGTCACCGGATCACGCGGTAAGTCGTCGACGGTCCGTGCTCTGCACGCTGCGCTTTCGGCCGCTGGTCGGGCGACCTACGCCAAGACGACCGGCACGGCTGCAGCCGAGATCGACGTCAAAGGTCGGGAAACTCCGACAAAACGCGTCGGTCAAGTCACCATCATCGAGGTTCTTCGAATCATGCACAAGGCTCTCAGCAACGGGGACAAACCCGACACTCTGGTGTTCGAGTGCATGGCTGTTCGCCCCAACCTCATCGCCGTTTTGGCCAACGACATGTTGAAGCCGAATATCGCCATCGTCACCAACGCGCAGGTCGACCATCTCGAGGATGAGGGATCATCGTTGGAGGAGATTG
>JBIIKC010000234.1:0-3183 GCA_044233375.1 Ilumatobacteraceae bacterium | reverse complement strand
GCAGGGTTGTCGTTCCAGTTCGGCGCAGAATGGCTATGACGTCCTGGCTGATGTCATGGCGCATCGACGCATCGAGGGCAGAGAATGGTTCGTCGAGAAGAACGAGACGCGGGCTCGGGGCAAGCGCACGAGCGAGGGCGACTCGTTGCCGCTGCCCTCCGGAGATTTCCCCTGGGCGGCGTTCGCCAAGACCTTCGAGTCCGACGAGATGAACCAGCTCTTCGATTCGACGGGCTTGTTCACGGTGACCCATTTTGAACTTGCCTGCGGAAATACCGAAAGCAATATTGCGCTCGACGCTGAGGTGCGGGAAGAGAGCACCGTCTTGAGGTACATAGCCGATCCCTCTGCGGTCAGGAGGTACGACCGAATGGGTGTCGCTGACGAGTGTCGAGTCGATCAGGATCTGTCCTGCATCGGGCTGGTCGAAGCCCGCAATCAGACGCAGCAAAGTCGTCTTTCCGTGTCCGGACGGTCCAAGAATTGCTGTGACTCGCCCTGAAGGTGCACAGAACGAGACGTCGTGGAGAACATCGACATCACCGAACGACTTCGACACATCGATGAGATCGAGCGTTGCTGCACGGGTGGAACCGGTATCGATTGAGTTCACGCTCAACTCCTGCTCGTTGCCACGGCGGTCGGTATTGCGACGAAAATGATCAGTGCGAGAGCATACGGACCAGCTCCTGCATAATCGGAGATCGACGTGAAGTTCCACAGTCGTGTGGCCAGAGTGTCGGATCCAGTGGGACGCAGCAGCATCGTGACAGGAAGTTCCTTCATTGCAGCAAGCAGTACGAGAGCGAATGACGCAGCAATTCCCGGGGCAATGAGGGGGATGCTCACTCTGCGAACCGACTGCATGGGGGTTGATCCGAGAGATCGAGCGACGTCGTCGAGGTCACGAGGAATCTGTGACACGATGCTGCGGATTCCACCCACAGCGACGGGAAGAAACAGGGCCACGTACGCCAAGACGAGGAGTGGAGCTTTCAGATAGATCGGCGTCATGAGCCGAACACCGATGAAGACCATGGAAATGGCGATCACAACTCCAGGAAGGGCATGTGTGATGTAGGTGGATCTTTCGATCACCATGGCGGATCTCGATTTGTAGCGTCCGGCAAGTATCCCGACGGGAAGTGCCACGAGTACGGTCACGACGGCTGCTACGGCTGAATATCGAACAGACCCCCACAGGGCTTCAGCGACGGATGCAATTTCTTCCCGAGATCCACCGCTCGTCACCCACACGAGGACCCGCCAGATGGGAAACGCGAGGCCGATGGCACTGACGCCGAGGAGGAACAACTGAGCACTCCATCCTCCGGAACGGAGGTTCACACGAGGAATCGGATCGGCGGAGCGAGCAGTCATCGTCTGCACATCCCGTCCTCGAACGAACGACTCTGTAGCGACGAGCACGATCGCGATCAGGACGAGAATGAGTGCAAGAACAGCAGCTCGACTCGGATTGAAGCCGGCGCGATACGCGCCGTAGATCACCCAGGTGAACGCATCGAAGCGCATCGTCGCAACGGCGCCGAAGTCGCTGAGAACGTACAGAGAAACGAGCAGGGAACCAGCCGCGATCGACGATCTCACTTGACTGGCAGACAGCGCAATCAATCGAAGAACTGAATTGCGACCGTGGATGAATGCGAGCTCGTCGAGCGCAGGGTCGAGTCGACGAAAAGCAGCGGATACGGGAAGATAGACGTACGGATAGGACGCGAGGGTGAGAACGAGAAGCGCTCCCCAAAAGCCGGCGAGTTGCGGCCTCCAACTGATCCATGCGAACGCAGAGAGGTAACTCGGAATTGCGAGGGGCAGGGCGAGCACGACTCTCCAGGCCCGACGGCCGATGAGATCGGTTCGTGTCACGATCCAAGCCGAAGGGACGGCAATGACCACACTGGCCAACGTGACTGCGGCCGCAAGTGTGAGGCTTCGGCCGATGAGATCGAATGTTCGTCTTCGCCACAGCTCGTCCCAGATGTAGGCGGCTCCTCGATCGAAGGCGACGTCGATGAGGTAGAAGAGCGGGAACAACGACGCAAGAGCCGCCAGGAGCGAGGGAATGACCAACGCTGCCGGCAGCGACCTTTCGCGATCTCGAGTTCGCACTGGATCAGTGTGCCGTCACAGAGTCAGGAGTCCGACATCTGCGAGCAACTCCTGGGTCTCGGCGATGGTCGAGAGGTCCGACAAATCGATGCTCGGGGGACCGAGTGAATCGAAGTCGGGGAGACCTTCAGTCGGAGCAACGCCCGCAACGAGCGGGTACTCGAAAGATCGCGAGGTGAAATACACCTGAGCCTCGTCGGAGACGAGGTACGCGACGAAGCAACGCGCGCCGGTTGGGTTGTCGGAAGAGTTCAGGATTCCTGCTCCAGCGACGTTCACGAGACCACCCGGATCTCCGGGTGCCATGTACTGGTTCTTGGCGACGACGTTGTCGGCGCCTTCGGCTGCGATCTTTTCGTAGAGGTAATAGTGATTGACCAAGCCGAGTGCAACTTCGCCGGTGTCGACTGCGTCACGAACTGCAGCATTCTTTTCGAATGCCACTGGGTCGTTCTCTGCAAATGCCTCGAGCCACATTCGGGCTCCGTTCTCCCCGCGTAGGACTCGAAGCGCAGTGACGAAGGACTGCCAGGAGGCGTTCGTGGGCGCGAAGCCGATGCGGCCCTTCCAGCTCGGATCGAGAAGTTCGTCGATCGTCGATGGAGGGGTCGCAACGAGTTCTGGGTTGTACACGACAACGCGCACTCGACCGCTGGTGCCGATCCAGAGACCTTCGGTCGAACTGAACTCGCTCGGGACTCGATTCAGCAGTGCTTCGTCGATCGAACCCAGGAGTCCCGCTTGGGCAATCGCTCCGAGTGCACCTGCGTCCTGGGAGAAGAACACGTCGGCGGGCGAGGAGCCGGCCTCGGTGAGGATCTGCCCGGCGAGTTCACCGCTGTCCCCGTATCGAGCCTCGATGGTGACTCCGGTCGATTCGGTGAACATGGTGTAGAGGTCCCCGACGAGGTTTTCATTGCGGCCCGAATAGACGGTGATCGACCCTTCGGCATTTTCACACGCGTCGAAGGGCGCTTCGGTCGAGTTCGATGCGGTGTCGAAAGGCGTGCTCTGTGTCGATGCAGAGTCACTGCCGCCACAGCCTGCGATGAC
>JBIIKC010000233.1:0-3188 GCA_044233375.1 Ilumatobacteraceae bacterium | reverse complement strand
GTCCTCACATTCGAGCCGACCTATCAACTACACGGTCACATCGCGCGAATCTCGGGTGCCGAAGTCGTCGAGGGCGAACGCCGTCCTGACTTCTCGATCGACGAGGGAGTGATGCAGTCCTTGCTGAAAGCGCATTCTCCGCACGTCACCTTCCTGTGCTCGCCGAACAACCCAACGGGAACCGTCGATTCACGCTCGATCGTTCACGCCGCGCTCGGGTCCACTGGTGGGATCGTTGCGGTCGACGAAGCGTATGGGCAGTTCGCTCCATGGAGTGCGCTCGACTTCATCGACGAAGATACTCCCCTCGTCGTGGTGCGCACCTTTTCGAAAACTTGGAGCATGGCAGCAGCTCGTCTTGGCTATCTCGTCGGACCTCGTTGGCTCGTCGCCGAACTCGACAAGGTGGTTCTGCCGTATCATCTCGATGCTGCAAAGCAGATCGCCGGAGTTCTCGCAGTCCGGTATCGAGCCGAGATGGATGCTCGCGTGGCGGAGTTGCTCTCTGAGCGAAATCGGCTGGCTGACGGCCTTCGTCGACTCGATGTCGACGTGTTCGACAGTGGGGCGAATTTCATTCTGTTTCGACCCCGCACCAAATCGGGTCGTGAAGTTTGGCAGGGACTATTGGACAAGCGAGTTCTCATTCGTGACTGCTCGAGCTGGCCGCGGCTCGACAACTGTCTGAGGGTCACGATCGGAACGCGACAAGAGAACGACATCTTTCTCGAACGACTCACGGAGGTCTTGTCATGAGCCGAACAGCTCGACGTACGCGAACGACGGGAGAGACATCCGTCGATATTGCGTTGGATCTCGATGGTTCCGGACGGTGCGATGTCTCGACAGGGATCCCGTTCTACGACCACATGTTGTCCCAAGTTGGCAAGCACGGTTCCTTCGATCTGACGATCAAGGCTGAAGGTGACCTCCACATCGATACTCACCACACGGTGGAAGATGTGGCGATCACATTCGGAGAAGTCCTACGCGAAGCTCTTGGTGACAAAACTGGTGTGAGGCGATTTGCGAGCGGTCTGTACCCCCTCGATGAGTCACTCGTGGAGATCGCCATCGATTTGTCCGGTCGACCCTTCATTGTCTGGGATGTTCCGCTGCCGGAGTGTCTGCCACTTGGCAATCCGCCATTCGACCCCCAACTGGCGGAGCATGCAATTGCATCTTTCGTCACGACTGCCCAGATCACTGCGCATGTGACTCTCAAGCATGGGAAGAATGTGCACCACATCATCGAAGCCTCGTTCAAAGGATTGGGACGTTGTCTACGTGATGCGGTCCGCATCGAAGGTTCGACGGTTCCGTCGACCAAGGGAGTTCTGTGACCGCACCTCTCATCGCCGTTCTCGACTACGGAATCGGCAATCTACGCTCCGCGGAAAAGGCACTCCAGCGCGTCGGAGCCGATGCCCGGCTGACCAAGGATGCGGGTCTTGCTCGGGAAGCGTTGGCAGTCGTGTTACCTGGAGTCGGAGCTTTCGGCGCGTGCTTGCGAGCATTGCGGTCGGAGAAGATGGAGCAGGTCGTCTTCGATGCGATCGATTCGGGACGTCCGTTCCTGGGGATCTGTGTCGGGATGCAGATGCTCTTTTCCGGTAGCGAAGAGGATCCGATTGCGCGCGGGCTCGGAGTGATTCCCGGTTCGGTCGTGCGACTGTCGTCGAATGTCAAGTGCCCACAGATGCAATGGAATCGACTCGACGTGACCGCCGTGGACGACCCGATGTTTTCGGGTGCCGAGTTCGAGCGTGGGAACATGTGGATGTACTTCGTTCACTCCTATGCAGGAGTTCCCGAGGATCCGACTCACGTGGCAGCCACCTGCGAATACGGTGGAACGATCAACGCGGCATTTCGTAAAGGCAACGTGTTTGCGACGCAGTTCCATCCCGAGAAATCAGGAACAGCCGGTCTTTCGCTGTTGACAAACTTCACATCGGCTGCAAGACGCGAGTTCGTTGGTCCATGAATCTCATCGACCTCTATCCAGCAATCGACATTCGATCCGGTCGCGTCGTTCGACTGAAGCAAGGTGATTACGACAAGGAGACCGTGTACGGAGAAGATCCAGTGGAAGTTGCCTGTCGGTTTGCCGATGAAGGTGCACGTTGGATTCACATCGTCGATCTCGATGCCGCACGCAGCGGAGATCCAGTCAATCGAGCAGTGATTTCGCAGATCGCATCAGCCCTTTGGGGGAAGGTGAAGGTTCAAACCGGCGGGGGAGTCCGCACTGTCGATGATGCGAGAACCCTCGCTGAGGCGGGCATCTCCCGTGTTGTCATGGGTTCGGCTGCGGTTTCCAAGCCCGAACTGGTCGACGAGGCGGCGAAGATCGTCGATGTTGCTGTCGGGCTCGATCATCGCAACGGCCGAGTCTCTGTGCATGGTTGGACACAAGAATCAGGGTTGACCCTTGTGAGCGCACTCGGCATGTTCCCTGCTGCATCGGCATTCATCATCACGGACATCGCTCGCGACGGCATGCTGCAAGGCCCTGACATCGAAGGACTGACCCACGCAACTCATGCAACGTCGATCCCGGTGATCGCGAGTGGGGGTGTTTCGACGCTCGCGGACATCGAGGACCTGGCGAAGATTCCAGGAGTGACGGGCATCATCACCGGCAAGGCGATCTATGAAGGCCGCTTCTCGGTGCGTGATGCTCTCGAATCCGTGAATCGGAATCGAGATGCATCTTGAAGGTAGCTCGAGTGATTCCATGTCTCGATGTCACCGATGGTCGTGTCGTCAAAGGCACCAACTTCGTGGACCTGCGCGATGCTGGCGATCCGGTTGAATTGGCAGCGCGCTATGACGCTGAAGGTGCCGATGAACTCGTCTTCCTCGACATCACTGCGTCGAGTGACGGTCGAAACACGATGGTCGACGTCGTATCTCGAACAGCAGAGCAGGTCTTCATTCCGTTCACCGTTGGAGGCGGTATCCGAAGTGTGGACGACGCTCGGAGAATGCTGAGGGCCGGAGCCGACAAGGTGAGCCTCAATACGTCCGCGGTCGAGAACGAACGCTTGATTGCTGACATCGCTGCCGAATTCGGAGCTCAATGTGTCGTCTGCGCCATCGATGCGAAGCTTCGGTCTGGTGGGACCTCGGGATACGAGGTGTATTTGCACGGAGGTCGTACTCCGACCGGCAAGGATGCGGTC
>JBIIKC010000332.1:0-12776 GCA_044233375.1 Ilumatobacteraceae bacterium | reverse complement strand
CTCGGCAGTGCGATCGCACTCGGAGTGCTGTCGCTGTATCTGAGTCTTCTCGGCCGCGGTCTGTTGACGCCTCTGCTCGCCGGGGTGTTCGTGGTTCTGATCCTGTTCAACTCGTTCGACCTCGATCGTCCCCGACGGGGTTTCATCCATGTTCCCTCGGCAGCGTTGACCGATGTGCGGGCGACGATGGATCTTCCGCCCGCTGCGAACGGACCGTGAGTCGTCATGAAAACAACACTCGACCAACTGGTGATGTCGTGAGCGACGTCGATTATCGCAGAGTCAACTACGCGAATTGGCAAGAGCGCGTACCGCTCCATGCCGCCAGTTCCGAGTACGGGTTGGATCGATTCCGTAGCGATCCGAACCACCTGTCCGACGTCGTTCGCTTCGATCTCCCCCGACTGGGTGAAATCTCCGGTCTCGATGTGGTGCATCTGCAGTGTCACATCGGCACCGACACGCTGTCGTTGGCGCGGCTCGGTGCACGGGTCACCGGCCTCGACTTCAGTGATGCGGCGATCGATGTGGCGCGCACCTTGTCGGCCCAAGCCGGTCCGCATGTCGACTATGTGGTGTCGGACCTCTACGACGCACCGAATGCTCTCGGCCGCTCACGGTTCGACAGGGTCTATACGGGAATCGGTGCGTTGTGTTGGCTGCCCGACATTCGCCGTTGGGCTCGGGTGGTGGCTGACCTTTTGCGGCCTGGTGGAGAGCTGTTCATCCGCGAGGGTCATCCGATGTTGTGGGCCGCCGATGATCCACGAGAGGACAGTCTGATCACGATCGAATACCCGTATTTCGAAACCGATGGGGTTCCGTTCAGCAGCAGCGAAACGTACGTCGAGCACGACGGTGCCATCACAGCGACCGACATCATCAGCTTCAATCACGGCCTGTCAGAAATCTTCAACGCATTGTGGGATGCGGGAATGCAGATCACGATGTTCGACGAGCACGACACGGTTCCGTGGAAGGCTCAAGGTGATCTGATGCACGAAGTTGGCGGCGGTGAGTATCGCTTGAAAGACCGCCCCGAACGCATGCCGATGAGCTACACGTTGCGCGCACATCGCCAATAGTTCTCGATCTGACTCGAGTTTGGGCCCTGATTCGAGTCCGGGAAGCTCGAAGTCTCAGGATCGTGAACGGTTCGTTGGCTCGAAACTCTCCCTATCTACGCATATCGATTCACCTCCGCCTCGAGTTTCAACCAGGCTTGCAAAAGAATGTCAATTCAACATTTGAAAGGGGTCGTTGAACAAGATATTCAAATTTCGTAGTTTGTGTTTCGGCGGGTGTGGCTCCCCTCGTGCACGCGAGGGGGCCTGTTTTTGACCTTGCCGAAAGGGTTGAAAGTTGGTTCAATTGAAACACGGTTCGAGGGTTTCTTTTCGCCGTGTTGCGTCCTTCCTTGGCTCGGCTTTATTCGTCACAACTGGAGTAGTTGTTCTTGCGCCAGCAATGCCTGCTCGAGCCGCAACGTCACTCACAGTCACTCCCATTACGTGGGATGTCATAGGTCTCGACAGCAACAATGTGACCGTTGGGCCAAATCGGTTTCCAGTCGGGGTCAGGATTTGTAACTCCGGTGGTACATCTGCGAGCAATGTTTCCGCAACGTTCGCTTGGACTTCGACCAACTCTCTGATCAGTCTTCAGAGTGGCACTAGCTCATCTGTGACACTCGGATCGATATCTGGTGGAGCTTGTGCTGAAGCGTTCTTCAACATCGAAGTTGCACGAAATGCATCTGCCTACAACTCGTCACGTCGATATGTCATTACGGCAACCGACTCGGGCTCGGGTGTCAGTGCGACGTCGCCAGTTCCAAGGCAGATCTTTGTGGAACGCCTGGTTTCGCAGAATCGAAACTCGACAACGTCAATCCTGGTGAATGGTACTGCGATTCCTGGAGGTGGAATTCAGGATCTGCTCCCGGGAGGGACGTATTCCATCACCTTGAATTCAGCGACAAGCACACAGGGATACGAACAATTGGAGACATTCCTCGGCTTGCCGAACAGTGTGTTTCAGGTTCAGAGCGTCTCCACCACCTACAGCGCAAACACATCTCCGTACATCGAAGACCCACCATTGGGAGGCGCCACTCATCCCCAGTTGTACGCAGATGCGTGTCTCTGGGATGCCGACCCTTCGAGTCCCAATTACCGTTCCTGCCTCGCCGGATCGTTCAAGTCTGGCGGAACGAACTCGACGACCTACACCGTCAAGATCATCGGTGGAGAGGGACAAACGTTCGACTTATTCCCGATGCTCTACGACTTTTCTGGAAGCAGTTACCACTACAACTCCGACTTCTCGACGTCAGCCCGTCGAGTCCGCATCGTCGCAGCGGCGTCGATGTCGATGACCAAAAGTTTCAATCCGAAGGCCGTCGCACCGGGGGGCGAATCAACGTTGTCGTTCTCCATTACCAATCCCAATTCGGTGCCCGTGAGTGGTGTGAACTTCACCGATCCCCTGCCGTCGGGTATGTCAGTGGCAACGACACCGACAATTGGGTACACAGGGTGTGGTGCTGGATCCTTCAGTCCGACTCCCGTCAACGGAACAACAACTTTGTCGTTCTCCGGTGGAACCGTGGGAGCAAACGGGACATGCACGATCAGCATCAAGGTCAAGACCGAAGCGGTAACCGAAAAGACATATTCCAACACGACGACGAATCTCCTGATCAACGGGGTGACTGATACCGGTTCTGTGGGAAGTGATTCACTCATCACCAAAGCCGCCGCAGTTTGTACAGAGGGTCAAACGATGGCGTCGTGGACAGTGCCATCCACTGCCACGAATCCTCCGGACAAGACGGGCGGATTGCCAACGACGAAAAGTACGCAAGTTGGAACAGCGACTCTTGCTGCGACACAGACTGCATCAACGGGAATAACGACATCGCGTGGTTCCGGCGACACGTATTCATGGAGTACGTACGGCTACAAGTCCGATGGTCAATCCATTGTTTTCACCGTCGACACGTCGAAGTTTTCGAAGGTGCAGCTCTCCTTTGCGTTGAATAATCCAGGAACTTCGAATGGCCCGACATCAGTTGACGTTTCCTTCGACAAGGATGGCGCAGGAACTGGAGTCGGCTACGTCTCAGCATTGACGATTTCGAACCCAGTAGACGTTTTCACTACCCACACTGTCGACTTAACCAACAAGACGAACGCATCGGGAAACACTTTCATCAAATTGACTGGATCGGGTGCAAAAGTCGAAGGAGTAGGAGGCGCTCTCGAATACGATTCGATGACTCTCACTGGTTGTGCAGAGCCCGTTCCCGCCCCGACCATCACGAAATCATTTTCGCCAACAACGATTGCCGCCGGCTCCACATCCACGTTGTCGTTCACGATCTCGAACACGACAGTCGGGAACGTCGCCCTGAGCGGAATTTCTATCAACGATGTCATTCCTGTGGGATTGAGCATCACTGATGGGACACAGTCGGTCTGCGGTGGCACGAACAATCTCACACGAACAGCATCGTCTCGAACAATTGCTGTCACCGGCGGATCTCTCGCCGCAGGGGGAAGTTGTACGTTCTCTGTCACAGTGACTGGTGTCGACCAAGGTGCGTGGAACAACGTCACCGGATTTGTATCGACGACAGAAAATGGCACGACTGGTAGTACTGCCTCCGCATCGGTCACCGTGGTCGAACCACCTCAATTGGTCAAGTCGTTCGCGCCTTCGGCAATCCTGAAGAATGGGTCGTCGACGTTGACGTTCACGATCACGAACCCGAATTCAGGTTCATCCTTGTCCGGGCTGACTTTCACCGACGTCCTTCCAACTGGTGTGACGATCACCGATGGGACACAGTCGGTCTGCGGAGGGACGGACAACCTCACTCGAACAGCATCCTCCCGAACAATTGCCGTGAGCGGAGGCTCTCTTTCCGCAGGAGCAACTTGTGAATTTGCTGTGACGGTCAGTGGAACGACAGCCGGTACCAAGAACAATGAGACAAGCACCATTTCATCGACAGAAGGTGGGAGCGGTCCCAAAGCCACAGCAGATCTCCTGGTCACTGATCCGATCATCAGTGTCGACCTGAGCAAGCAAGTTGCGGTGTCTGGTACCGGTCCTTGGCGGTCATCGCTGCCGGTTGTCGTTGACCAGCAGATCTATTACCGATTCATTGTGACGAACTCTGGTGAAGTGTCTCTGTCCAACGCCTCGATTGCAGATCCAGCGGACCCCGACCTCGTCACGCCGTGCTCTTTGAGTACAGTCACCCTTGCCCCAGGTGAGTCGGCGGAATGCGTAGTCGGTCCGGTGTCAGCAGTCTCCGGAACGCGGACAAATACGGCAGTCGCGACCGCAACCGGACCCAGTGGCACCGTGACATCCAATTCCACTTCTGCGACGACGAAGTCCTCGGCACTCACTTTGGACAAGACCTCATCGTCGGCTGTGTACACACACGCGGGTCAGTCGATCAGCTACTCCTACAAGGTGACCAACTCCGGATTTTCCTCACTCTCAGGTCCGGTGACCGTTGCTGATGACAGAGCGACGGTGTCGTGTCCGAGTCTGAGCACCATCGGTGACGGAGGAAACTTCTTCGATCCGGGCGAGGAAATGACATGCACGGCGACATACATGGTTCAAGCAGGTGACATTCCAGCGACATTGACTCCAACTACCTACTTGGTCAACATTGCCACGGCGTCGGCGGGTGGGATCACATCGAATTCAGATTCGGTCTCTCTTGCCTACGATCCCTCAGCGGACATCTCAGTAACGAAATCTGATGGCTTGTCAGCAGTTGAATACGGACAGACGACGACGTATGAAATAACCGTCACCAACAACGGTCCATCGATGGTCACAGGGGTCAAATTGACCGATGTGATTCCTGCAGCACTGACGAATGTCAGTGTCAGTTGCTCCGCTACTCCAGGACTGTGCACATCAGAGAACGTGCCCGATGCGGCGGAACTTGCTGGTGGCTACACCTTGCCGCCGTCATTTGCAGATGACCAGTTCTACTCGATCAATATCACTGCAACTGTTCCGATGTCCGGGGTAAGTGTCAGCAACACCGCTTCGGTCGTGAACCCAGTCGGGGTCAGCGATCCGGATACGAGCAACAACTCTCAAACTGACACGAACCAGATCGCTGCGAAGGCTGCAGATCTGGAGGTCACCAAGACCGATAACGATTCGGCTGTATTTCCCGGTGACACTTCGTCGTACGAGATTGTCGTGACGAACTTTGGGCCGTCATCGGTCACAAACGCGGTCTTGACCGATGACATTCCGACGTCACTCGGAAGTCCCACGATTGTCTGCGGTACGCCAGCCGGGCTCTGTACGAGTGAATACTTGCCGACGCAGGCACAGTTGAAAGCCGGCTATCCGATCCCTGTCGCTTTGGGGGTTAACGACACGTACAGACTGCGGATCACGGGAGTGGTCGAAGCGATCAGTGGAACCGTCGTGAATACCGTCTCCATTGCAGCTCCAGCGGATATCACCGAGAGCACGCTCGAGAACAACACGGCGACCGATACGAATACGGTCACTCCGAGGGCTGATCTTTCGGTGACGAAGACTCCGGTGGGGTCTGCACCTGTTTCTGTGGGCAATGGTGGGACAGCGTCCTATGAGTTGGTGGTGTCGAATGCTGGGCCGTCGACGGTGACGGGCGCGAAACTGATCGACACACCTGGGACAGGGTTCACGATCTCGGGTGTTGCGTGCAAGACGTCTCAACCGACCGCACCCGAGTC
This sequence comes from Ilumatobacteraceae bacterium, assembly GCA_044233375.1. Lineage (GTDB taxonomy): Bacteria > Actinomycetota > Acidimicrobiia > Acidimicrobiales > Ilumatobacteraceae > Casp-actino8. Next base: position 7,008 of record JBIIKC010000332.1, on the reverse strand, counting down.
GGGTGCGAAGGAACGCTGTTGGAATGATCTGTTCGACGAAGACGCGTCGGTCGATGTGACGGCTCTGACCGGGTCCGGGTTCACGGCTCCAACGTTGCAGTCAGGCGATACGTTCACGATCATCGTGTCGGGAACAGTGAACTTGTCCGCTGCCGCAGGTGGAAGCATCGACAACTCAGCAACGGTGACTTCGTCGATTGCGGATCCGACCCCGGGCAACAACACCGACAGCGCTGAAAACACCATCACTGTCACTCCGAGGGCTGATCTTTCGGTGACGAAGACTCCGGTGGGGTCTGCACCTGTTTCTGTGGGCAATGGTGGGACAGCGTCCTATGAGTTGGTGGTGTCGAATGCTGGGCCGTCGACTGTGGCGGACGCGAAGTTGGTGGATGTTCCGAGTGAAGGGTTGACGGTCACGGGGATCGCGTGTGAGACAGCACAGTCCGCGCCGTTGGATGATTCAGTGACGGAGAGATGTGTTGGTACGTTCTCTGGAACCCAAGTCGCGAATTTTCTCGATGCTGATACGAAGTTGGCGATCCCGACACTGAGGTCTGGCGATACGTTCACGATCATCGTGTCGGGAAGCGTAAGTATTCCTTCAAGCAGCGGTTCGGTGAACAACTCAGCAACGGTGTCGTCGCCGACCACAGATCCGACCCCGGGCAACAACACGGACAGCGCTGGCAACACCATCACCGTCACTCCTGCAACTGACCTCAAGATCGAAAAGACCGATGGAGAGTCGAAGAGCTCGGTGACGGATGGCTCGTCGACCACGTACACGGTGACGGTGACGAATTTGGGACCGTCGTCAGTGACGGGGGCGGTGGTGAAGGATCCTGCGGTACCTGGATTGTCGGTGACATCGGTTGCATGTGCACCACCACCGCTTGCTGTTGGGGAAAAATGCGATGGTTCGGCATCTCCATCACTCGCTCCGACCGCATCTGCGCTGCAGTCTGCAGATGGCTACACATTGTCGGTTGCGTTGGCCAAGGACGAGACCTACACATTCACCGTGACTGCGACCGTCGGTGTCGCGAACACTGTGAATACGGTCGCCAATACTGCAACCGTATATCCACCTGAGGGTACGACGGATCTGGTTCCTGGTAACAACTCGGCGACCGATACCAACGATGTCCCGCAGGCCGACCTGAAGATCGAAAAGACCGATGGCGTGACAACGATGACGGATGGCTCGTCGACCACGTACACGGTGACGGTGACGAATTTGGGACCGTCGTCGGTGACGGGGGCGGTGGTGAAGGACACCATCCCGACGGGCATGACAGTGACGTCGGTGGCGTGTGCCGAATCGCCTGGACAGTGCACGACTGAGAACAAGCCGAGTTCCTCTGCCCTGCAGTCGGTGGATGGTCATCCTCTTCCCACTCTGGCTGAGGGTGAGACATACGTATTCTCACTGACGGCAACTGTGAATGTAGACAACGATGTCAACACAATCGCGAACGTGGTGACTGTAACGCTTCCGACTGGGACGACCGATCCGGTGTCCGAGAACAATTCGGCGACGGATACGAACAGTGTCCCGCAGGCTGATCTTGCGGTGACGAAGAGCGATGGAGTGACCTCGATTGCGAGTGGTAGTTCTACGACGTACACGATCACGGTGACGAACAATGGCCCATCATCAGTGACGGGTGCGGTGGTGACGGACACGATCCCGACGGGGATGACGGTGACTGCGGTGGCCTGTAAATCGGGTGTGACATCGAATCAGTGCGTGACGAATCCGACGAAGGACGTGGCCAAAACGTGGAACGAGGTGTTGACGTCACCCGGCTTGACGCTGCCGGCCCTGCCGGTCGATGCGGTCTACGCCTTCACGGTGACAGCAACGATCGATGTTGCGAACAATGTGACCACGATCTCGAACCCGGTGTCCATTGCTCTTCCAGCGGGCACCTCAGATCCCGTATCCAGCAACAACACCGATACGGATACGAACAACGTCCTGCGAGTTGCAGACCTGCAGATTGTCAAGACGAACTCAGTCGACATTGTCAAGGCTGGCACGTCGACGACGTACACGATCACGGTCACGAACTTCGGTCCGTCGTCGGTGACAGGTGCCGTCGTGAAGGACCTGGCAGTCGTGGGACTGGACGTGACGGCTGTGGCGTGCGCGATGACAACGAATATTCCAGTTACGGAGAAGTGCGTGGTTGCATCTCCGCCGACAGAGACGGCACTGCAGTCTTCGGGCGGCTTCACACTTCCAGGATTGGCCTCTGGAAACACCTACACGTTCACGGTGACGGCAATCGTGTCTGCGGAGTCGACCACGGTTTCCAACACGGTGACGGTGGCTCCTCCAGCGGGGACCACAGATCCTGTCTCCGGGAACAATTCGAGTTCGGATGAGGACGACGTGACAGAGGTCGAGCTCGTCGAACTGATCGTGACCCGCAATAATTTCGTGCACTGGGTGAAGACCGGTCAGCCGTCGACGTACACCATCACGGTGACGAACTACGGCCCTGATGATGTTGAAGGTGCTCTCCTGTTCGATCCCGTGAATGCAGACCTCGACGTCACGAATGTGGTCTGTGCATCGCCAGGAGGAGGTCAATGTGCGGGTAGGAACCTTCTTCCCACCGACCCATCGGGAGTTGCGGCCACGATTGCCAGCCTGCAGGGAAGTGGGCTCGTGTTGCCATACTTGGCGGCAGGTAATTCCTACACCGTCAAGGTGACCGCAACTGTGCTCCGAGTCGCTTCATTGAGTGCCTTATCGTTCATCATGTCGACCAACGAGTTGACGAGCCAGACTTACGTCGCCGTCCCACCCTGTCCATGTCCTCCGGGAGTTCTCGAGGCCAACCCTGAGAACAATCAGGCTCAAGAGATCGACGCAGTTGCTCCCGAACAAGCCAAGATTGCTGATCTCGAGTTGACCAAAAGCAATGGGGTCGACACGGTCGAATACGGCGATGACACCACGTACACGATCACTGTGACCAATAACGGACCTGACGACATTGTGAATGATCCGGACACACCAGATGTTGACGAACGGACAATCTTGCAGGACGTCATTCCTGACTGGATGAAATTGGCGTCCGGTTGGGAGAGCACGATCATCATCGAGTGCAAGTACCCGAGCGCATCGAAACCGACCAACGAAACATGTGATCGGGCTGCGTCCAGTACCTACCCGAGTCTGGCTTCCCTGCAGGCAGGATTCCGTCTCCCTGACATGATCAGTGGCTCGACGTACACGTTGACACTGCGTGCTCCAACACCGGCTTTCGTTCCTGCTCCAGGACCTCAGACTCACACGAGCATCTCCAACACGGCGACTTTGAACATGTTCGGCATCATCGAGGCCAACGATCCCACCGGCAGTATGACCCCGGTTCTCACTGCCACCGACACCGATGATCTCAAAACGCCGGTTGCCGATTTGGTCATCACCAAGACAGATGGTGCTGTCGCTGTCGACAGTGGGGACCCGACCACGTACACGATCACCGTGATCAACAATGGTCCATCTTCCGTACCCGCTGATGGCAAAACTGGTAATGCTGTTCTACGCGATGTCATACCGACGTGGTTGACCACGCCAACGATTGCATGCGCGTTCTCGAATGCGACGAGGCCAGTGACCGAGACATGTGACGAGTCCGACCCTCCGACTGTGGTGGAATTGTCGAGCGCCGGGGGATTCACATTGCCGGCTCTCGACAGCGGCGATACCTACACGATCGAATTGAGCGGCGTGGTTCAGAGCACAGCGGTATCGGTCTCGAATACGGCGACAGTCGAAGCACCGGACCATATTTATGAGGCGAATCTCGCCAACAATTCAACCACTGACATCACCTATCTCGTTGCAGCGGCAGACCTCGAGATCACGAAGACAGACGGAGTCTCATCGATTGGTCGTGGAAGCCAAACGACGTACACGATCGTTGTCACGAACAAGGGACCGGACAGCGTTTCGGGAGCGATTCTTGCGGACCCTGCAGTGACCGGTATCGACATTTCTTCAGTCGCGTGCTCTCCGACTCCCGGAGCATGTTCAACTTCGCCAACGCTGACCCAACTGAGAGCTGGATTTGCACTCCCGACCCTGGCAGCGAATCAGTTCTTTGCGATCCGAGTTGTGGCAACGATCTCCTCGAATGCCACCTCCGTTGCCAACGTGGCAACGGTGACTTCACCCCTTGGCATCTTGGATCCGACAACTGCAAACAACTCGGCAACGGATTCCAATGCAGTCAACTCGACCGGCAATCCACCACCACCCTCTGGACCAAATTACAACCCCATTGAATGGCTCACGGGCGGACAAATCTCTGTCACTGGATCGAACATTGGCGATCTCATCCTCGTCGGCGCCATCATGCTTCTCGTCGGTTCCGCTTTGGTTGTTCGTCGCCGTCGAGGTCTTGCCAAGCGTGGAGCCGAACACTCTTGATGACGTCTCATGAATGGACAGCCTGAGATCGGTTGGCGCACCCATTGGTACCGTGTTGTCACGAGATTGGTCGTGAACAATGGAAGTGAAAAGGACCTCGTTCGAATCAGGTCGATACTGGGCTGTCGAACCTGATGTTCTCGCCGAACAACTCGGTTCATCGAGACAAGGGTTGACCAACTCTGAAGCCGAGTTGCGCCGAACACCCGTTGGTGAACGTCTGAGTATCCAGAGTCACTCGGATGTCGGTTTGCTCCTGCGCCAGTTTCGAAGTCCGCTCATTCTTCTTCTGCTTGCAGCCTCCGTAGTCTCGATGGCACTCGCAGAAAGAGTCGACTCTCTGATCATTCTTGCGATCGTGATTGCCAGTGGACTACTGGGGTTCGCTCAAGAACGCGGTGCAGTGCGTGCGATAGAGGCTCTGCGCCGAATGGTCACGGTCCACGTCGATATCATTCGTGACGGGCGTTTGGTCGAGATGAGAGTTGACGATGTGGTTTCGGGTGACGTGGTTCGACTCGATGCAGGTGACGTGATTCCAGGAGATTGCATCATCCTCGAATCGAATCGACTGACAGTCGATGAATCCGTGTTGACAGGTGAAGCATTTCCAGTTCGCAAGGAGCCTGGTGCTGTGGATCCAAGTGCCACTCTTGGTGATCGTCTCAACTGTCTCTACCTCGGTAGCCACGTGTCGAGTGGATCAGCGACAGCTCTCGTGGTTTTGGTCGGGCAGAGAACCGAGTTCGGCTCCATCGAACAGGAGGTCGCTCAGCGGCATCTTCCGACTTCATTCGAGCGCGGAGTCACTGCGTACGGGTTGCTTCTGATCAAAGCCACCGCGGTCCTCGTCTTTGGTGTCTTTGCCTTGAATCTTTGGCTGGACCGAGGCGCCTCAGAGTCGGTGCTGTTCTCGCTTGCACTAGCAGTGGGTCTCGCACCCCAGATGTTGCCAGCGATCGTCACTCTGAGTCTGTCGATTGGAGCAAGGGTTCTTGCGACGAAGAAGGTCGTCGTCAAACGACTCGATGCAATCGAAGACTTTGGAAGTGTCGATGTTCTGTGCACCGACAAGACGGGCACTCTCACGGAAGGAACGGTTCACGTTCACGATGCGATCGACGTGAATTGCCACACAAGCGATGTCGTTCTCGAGCGGGCGTATTGGAATGCTCATTTGCAGGAAGGACACAGCAACCCGATCGATAACGCAATTTCCGACTTTGTCGGCCATGGGGTTGGGCTTCCGGTACGGCTGGCTGAAGTTCCGTTCGATTTCACGCGAAAGCTCGTTTCCGTCGTTGTGAAGACCGAGGACGATCAGCTGTTGATCTGCAAGGGTGCAGTGGAGCAAGTCGTGTCTCGCTGCACACGGGTTCTTGTCGACGGCAGAATTGAACCGATCCAGCAGCACGCTGCGACAGCACACCGATCGTTCCAGGAGATGTCCTCTCAAGGTCTGCGTCTGCTGGGGGTCGCCGAAAAATCACTCCCTGTGAACTTCGTCGTCGAGGACATTTCCGAGGACGACCTGACTCTTCTCGGATTTATCGCCTTTGTCGATCCGCCCAAAGAGGGAACTCGAGCAGCGATCGATCGCCTCCGGGAGTCCGGTGTCATCGTCAAGATCATCACTGGTGACAATCGCGAGATCACGAAGATGACCGCAGGCAAAGTCGGAATTCACGACCATGGCATGCTCACGGGATCCGAGATTCTGGCTCTATCGGACGACGAATTGGCTGACCGCGTCGATGAGACCAATCTCTTCGTCGAGGTCGATCCGTTGCAGAAAGAGAGGATTGTTCGGGCGATTTCGTCCCGAGGTCACACAGTTGGCTTCATCGGTGATGGCGTCAACGATGTTGCTGCACTTCATGCTGCTGATGTCGGAATTTCGGTCGACACCGGTGTAGATGTCGCCAAGGCAACAGCAGATCTGATTCTGCTCGACAAGAGTCTGTCGGTCATCAACGAGGGCATTCATCAAGGTCGACGTGTCTTCGCCAACACCCTCAAGTACGTCTATGTGACGACGAGTGCCAACTTCGGGAACATGGTGTCTCTCGCCTGTGCAACGGCGTTTCTGCCCTTCCTTCCCATGTTGCCCTTACAAATCCTTCTGTTGAATTTTCTGTCTGATGTGCCGGGAATGACGATTGCAACCGACAACGTCGACCTTGAGCGTCTCGCGCAGCCTCAACGATGGGACATTGCCCAGGTGCGTCGTTTCATGATCGTCTTCGGACTTCTGAGTACCTCGGTGGACCTTGCTACGTTCGCAATACTGCGGATCAGTTTCGACTCTGATGCTGCAGAACTTCGAACCGGCTGGTTCCTGGTGTCCGTCCTCACTGAAATCGTTGCCCTTCTGTTCCTTCGCACGAGCAAGCGCATGTACCGCAGTCATCCGAGCCGACCCCTTCTCACGTCATCGATTGCCATCGTGATGATGACTGTGCTCCTCGTTCTCACACCACTCGGAAATCCGTTCCGGTTGGTCGTGCTCGATGGCAGGTTGATGGTTGTGTTGGTCGGATTGATTGCCTCCTACG
>JBIIKC010000232.1:0-3201 GCA_044233375.1 Ilumatobacteraceae bacterium | reverse complement strand
CTCACCTCGAAGAAGGTTTCTTGAGATGACACTCCCGCGCATACTCACCATCATGGGCTCGGGAGAAACTGCTCCGACCATGATCAAGACCCACCGAGATCTTCTCTCACGCCTCGGAGCACAGGCCCGGGGTGTCATTCTCGACACGCCCTACGGATTCCAAGAGAATGCTGCTGAACTTGCCCAGAGAGCGGTCGACTACTTCAAGCAGAGCGTTGGCCATGAAGTCGACGTGGCTGGCCTGACTCGTCTCAGGAACGTGGATCCCGTCGGCGATTCAGATGTCGATGCGGTTGCAGTCGAACACGGTCTCAACCGTGTCAGAGAATCCGACTACATCTTCGCTGGTCCAGGGAGTCCGACCTATGCACTCCACCAGTGGATGACGACTCCACTCCCCGAGCTTCTCCTATCGAAGATTCGTAACGGCGGCATCTTGACATTCTCGTCGGCTGCAGCACTGACTCTCGGACGATTCACCGTTCCGGTCTACGAGATCTACAAGGTTGGTATGGAACCCCACTGGCTGGAGGGTCTCGACGTCCTGTCTGCCATCGATCTGAATGTTGCCGTCATCCCCCACTTCGACAATGCCGAAGGCGGCCACCACGACACACGCTTTTGCTACCTCGGCCAACGCCGGCTCGACATCATGGAAAGGTTGCTCCCGAACGACGCACACGTCATCGGAATCGACGAGCACACCGGGCTCGTCATCGATGTCGATGAAGGAACGGCAACGATCGTCGGCAATGGTTCGGTCACTGTTCGTATTCGCGGAACAACCACCCAACACCGATCGGGAACAACAGTTTCGATCGACGCCCTGCGTGAGCCCGGAAGCACGCGAACCACGTCACCCACCGCCCCGATGCGAGAGTCGAACATCATCGAGACCAGCGATGTCGGAACGTCATTGGCTGGCGAGGCCGAGTCGGCACGAGAGATCTTCGACGCTGCACTGCGCAATCGCGATGCAACGACTGCGGTTCGGGCGATCCTCGAACTCGAGACGGCAATTCACCAATGGTCAGCGGACACACTCCAGAGCGACGATATGGACCTCGCCCGAGCCACGTTGCGTTCGATGGTCGTCAGCCTCGGTGATACGGCGCTGTCTGGCTTGATCGATCCACGCTCGATCGTCGGCCCATTCGTCGACTCTCTTCTCGACCTGCGCGCCCGCGTCCGATCGGACAAGCTCTACGACCTCTCGGATTCGATTCGCGATCGACTCGTCGACTTGGGTGTCGATGTCCACGACACACCACAAGGCGCGTCGTGGGAGTTACGCGGAACGAACTGACGATCCGTGGTGATCGAGTCCAGCCACACGGGCGCGGCGTCGAACTCCGACCGTCGAGTACACCGCGATGAACACGATCGTCCCGGCAAGAATGATCACGGCGCCGCTCGGAACGTCGGCATACCAACTGGCATACATGCCGATTCCTCCGAAGACGGCTCCGAGGACGGGCGACAGCCACAGCATTCGCCCGAACGAATTCGTGATCATTCGTGCCGTGACCGCGGGTAGGACGAGCAGCGCGGAAATCAGGAGAACTCCAATGACTCTGACCGTCACCAGAATGGTTGCTGACAAAAGCAACATCAGGACGCCCTCCATTCGAGGAACGCTGACACCACTGACACCCGCAACCTCCGGATCGAACGTCGTGAAGAGAAGCCGCCTGTAGAGAAGAACGATGACGGCGATGCTGACGATGCCAACTCCGAGAACGGCGAAGATGTCCCGATTGAACACGCCGAGCACGTTTCCGAACAGCACCGCGTCGATGCTGCGCTTTGCCTGGCCGAACCTCGCCTGGAGCGCCAGCCCCATTGCAAACGAAGCTGTTGTGATCACGCCGATCGCAGCGTCTGCCCCGATAATTCTCTTGCGAGCAACCTGAGCGATCATCAAACCTGAGGCGAGACCCCACATACCCGCGCCGAGGAAGTAGTTGAGATTCAAAACGGCAGCGAGCGCAGCTCCGCCGAACACCGCATGGCTCAAACCGTGTCCGATATAACTCATGTTTCGTAGGACGACGAAGACTCCGATCAATCCGCACAATGCCCCTGCAAGAGTCGCAACAATGAGTCCGCGCTGAAAAAAAGCAAAAGAGAACGGTTCGAGGAGATCGACCGCAACGATTCGAACCGCTCTCATGTCAGTTTCTTCCTCACGCGCCCCGGCGACCGAGACGTTCACGCAGTTCCTCGCCACCTTGTTCGAGGACGACAGGCATCCCCCCGTGGAGGAGAACTTCCATGGGAGCGCCGTACGTACGCTCGAGAAAGTACGGCTGCAGGACATCACTCGGAGGTCCATCAGCAATGACTGTCCTGTTGAAACACACGAGGCGCGGGAGGTGGGCGGCAAGCCCGTTCAGATCATGGGTCGTCAGAACGATCGTGATGCCATCGCCATGAGGGGGCGCTTCGTTGAGATCGACCAGAACGTGAAGGATCTCGTGGCGAGTCCGGACATCGACGCCGGCAGTCGGCTCGTCGAGCACGAGGATGTCGGGCTTTTGCATCAGTGCTCGGGCCAGGAAGACTCGCTGCTGTTGACCTCCCGACAATTCTCGAATGTGACGACCTTCGAGACCCTCGAGACCGAGTCGATCGAGGATGCTCGAGATCTGGTTTTTCTCATCAGTGGTCAAAGTCGGCCGCAACCGTCGTTGTCGACGCCCCATTGCAACGACTTCTCCGACGGTGACAGGGAAGTTCCAATCGACAGTCTCCAACTGAGGCACGTACCCGAGTCGGAGACCAGGATTTCTCATGATCCGACCGTGCACGGGAGAGATCGATCCGAGGAGCGCCCTCAGGACTGTTGTCTTGCCAGAGCCCGATGGTCCGACGATTCCGAGAAAATCGCCTCTGCGCACGATGATGTCGACATCCTCAACTACGGGAGACCCGCCGTACGAACACGACACGTGATCGAACTGGATGAGGTCGGATGAATCCGACAGTTGCTGTGACGACATCACTGCGCCCAACCTAACGCTTCGTTGCGTCCTCTCATCGCGTTCGACCCATCCGAAGGGGTCACAGCGGGGCTACTTCTTGGTGCGTCTATTGCGGATACACAGCCGAGTCGGGACCCACGTCGGACACATCGAGGGCCTTCAGGTTCTCTGCAGTTCCACCGAGAGCTTCGATCATCGTCACGTAGTTGAACCGCAT
>JBIIKC010000231.1:0-3207 GCA_044233375.1 Ilumatobacteraceae bacterium | reverse complement strand
TGCGAAGGACAGCGTTCTTCCGAGGGCGTATGGCATGGTCGACGAGGCACAGGCAGTTCTGGGAGTGGTTCGGGCCGAAGCAGGCGCCGGCTCCGAGGTCGAGTCACTTCTGATTCCTCTGATGCGAGACCTTTGGGTATTGATGACCGAGCTGGCCACACTGCCCGAGAACCGTTCGAAGCTCGAACCCGGCAAGACATGTGTCGAGCCATCGATGGTGACTCGACTCGAGACTGTGATCGATGACCTTTCGTCGCGTTTCGATCCCCCGACCGAGTTCGTCGTGCCGGGTGGCAGCTTGGTGGCAGCATGGCTCGACGTCGCACGGACGGTTGTCCGGCGCGCCGAAGTGCAATCCCTCGCTGCAGCTCCGCCGCCATCACATGTCGTCCCCTATTTGAATCGTCTGTCGGACCTGTTGTGGACGATGGCGCGCTGGCAAGAGGGAACCAGTCTCGCTGTGAGGAGCGTGTAGTCGGGCGTCTCGACGACCTGTGGTCGGCTCCTCAGTTCGCGATCTCGTGAGAGCCGTGAATCTCGTGAGAGCCGTGAATCTCGTGAGAGCCGTGAATCTCGTGAGAGCCGTGAATCTCGTGAGAGCCGTGAATCTCGTGAGAGAATGACCGCATGAACATCTCCATTCAGACGGTTCGGTCCGTCCCACGCGGTGTCGATGCCATCGGGATTCCCGTGAGCGCATCTGGTGCCGTCGATCGCGAGCTCGGACTGAAGCGCGAAGACCTCATGGCTCACGGCTTCGATGGGAAAATCGGCCAGACTCTCACCATCCCGAGAGCCTCAGGTCCGACGCTGGTTGCTGTCGGTATCGGCGATGCGAACAAGGCCCGTCCTTCTCATGTGCGCGACGCCGCAGCGGCGCTCGCTCGGGCAACGACGAGGTTCGCACACGTTTCCACATCGCTCGTCGATGCAACGCGAGTCGATGCGCGACAGGCTGCACGCAATGTCGTCGAAGGCTTCACCCTTGCGTCGTATCGATACACCGACTTGAAGACGGCAACGAAGAATGGCAAGAGTCTCACTGCGTCGCTGTCCCTCGTGACTTCTGGTGCACGAGCTCAAGGTGCTGACGCTGGAGTTCGTATGGGGATGGTGACCTCCGAAGCTGCATACCTCGCACGTGATCTGGCGAACACTCCACCGGCCCATCTCACGGCGCGCATGCTCGCCGATCGGGCAGTGGCAGTCGCTGAGACGTGTGGGCTGGAGATCGAAGTCTTCGATCGCGACAAGTTGGAGGTGATGGGTCTCGGGGGACTACTCGGAGTGAATCGCGGATCAACCGAACCGCCGCGCATGGTCCGGCTCACCTATTCGCCGCGCAATGCAACTGGGCACCTGGTGATGGTGGGCAAGGGTGTCACGTATGACTCGGGTGGTATCAGCCTCAAGCCGAGTGATGCCATGCACGCGAACATGAAGATGGACATGACAGGTGCAGCTTCAGTTCTGTCGGCTTTGAGTGCACTGCCAACATTGAAGTGCCGATCGAAAGTCACTGGATACCTGATGTGCACGGACAACCGACCGTCGGGTAGCGCCCTCGCAATGGGGGACGTGCTCACATTTCGCAATGGGAAGACTGCTGAAATCCACAACACCGATGCCGAGGGGAGATTGATTCTCGCTGACGGTCTGTGTCTTGCAACCGAACAGAGGCCAGATGCAATCGTGGACATAGCAACTCTGACCGGGGCATGCATGGCCGCTCTCGGCCCGAAGATTGCAGGGGTCCTTGGAACGAATCAGTCGTTGATCGACCAGGTGCGAGACGCGAGCGAGTCCTCCGGTGAACCCGTGTGGCAGTTGCCGCTCGTTCCTGAGTACCGCAAGTTCCTCGATTCGAATGTCGCTGACATGAAGAACATTGGTGGACCGTACGGCGGTGCCATCACCGCAGCACTGTTCCTGTCGGAGTTCGTCGGCACGGTGCCATGGGCGCATCTCGATATCGCAGGTCCGATGAACGTCGATGCAGACGATGGATGGCTGAGCCGAGGAGCAACGGGATTCGGTGCTCGACTCTTGATCGACCTCGCACTCGGGTTCACGAAGCCGAAGCGATGACTGCTGTGTCCACAATCTTTGAGTTGGCACCCACGCCCATTCTGTTCTCGCAGGACTTCGCGGTCACCGAATAGGCGATCTCGAGCGCTTCAGAGGGATGGCTTTCGGACCACAGGAAGTGGGCGCTCTGCAAGTGTTCGGGTAGCCGGGTGAGTTGCTTCATGGTCAAGGGAGGAACAACCGTGCGAACTTCCACCCGTCCGTAAGTCATGCGCACGAGACCGAATATCGAGAGCCGCTGGAGAGAACGTACGAGTGAGGCCTGTGAACCGGTATTCGAACCCAAGCCGACGGATTGGGCAACGGCAGCGACATCGAGCGGGAAACCATCGGGGTGCAGTACGGCCATGACAGCGAGTCGGCGCAGGAGCCACGATGAAGTCGGACCGATGACAGGCAGCCAGAACAGTTCGACGTAGTCGCCGCACGCGTCGAATCCGACGCGTTCGACGACGGGGTCTCGCCAACAGGTGACCTCGATGGTTTGTGTGTCGATTTCGTCCACTATCCCTCCTCGAACCCGCCGTGCCTTCACACGTATGCCGTCAAACTTGGTGAGTCACCGAGATGTGGGAGCAACTGGTGATGAATCGGTATCGCACGGCAGAATCTTCCGGTGGACAAGGATCGGGTGCTGTACGCCGACAGCGTTGGTGACGCGGATTTCATCGACATTCGCAAGCTCGTCGCAGATTCCGAGACCATTGCCGTGATCACGGGTGCCGGAGTATCGACTGACTCGGGAATTCCTGATTTCCGAGGCAAGAACGGTTTGTGGACGCGCAATCCGGCTGCCGAGAAGGCATCCACGCTGTCGGTGTATCTGAACGACGTCGAAGTTCGACAAGCCTCATGGAAGGCGCGGGTCAAAAATCTGCTCGAGGCCAACTTCCAACCGAATGTCAACCACATGGCTCTTGTCGAGTTCGAGCGCCAGGGACGATTGCGAGCCGTCATCACCCAGAACGTCGACGGACTGCACGAAGCAGCCGGGCACGCGGAGGGAATGGTCATCGCAGTTCACGGAACTTGGGCGTATTCGCGCTGCTGGTCGTGTGGTGATCGCCTCCCGATGGTCGAGACTCTCCAGCGAGTGATCGCCGGTGACCCGGACCCGCG
>JBIIKC010000228.1:0-3228 GCA_044233375.1 Ilumatobacteraceae bacterium | reverse complement strand
CAGCGGGTCGCCTCGGGTTCATCCCGGTGAATCTCGTCGAGACAGCGTTGGCGGCTTTGCTCACCGACGACGCCGGCGACGCAACCACGACGTCAGTGATGCAATAACGGCGACCAGACCAATGGCGGCAGCGCCGAGTGCGAGCTCCTGCTTACGCTTCGGAGTCAGCATCGTCCACCACTTGGCGTCGGTTCCTTCGACGAAGGCTTGTTCGTTCGTCACCGTCGGACTCCAACCTTCGGCTCGCATTCGATCATTCGACACGAGCCATGGCGATCGCACATACGGCCGTAGACCCGGGGGGATGGGTCCGCGCTGGAATCGCCACTGAAGATCGGCAACGATCTCGGCGGTTCGACCCGGAAGACGCACTCGTGGAACCATGCCGGACAGTGAGCGCACACGGGATCCTGGTACATGCCCGTCCGGAGCAACGTTGTAGATGCCATCCAACTGACGACTGACAGCCAACACGACTGCATCGGCGAGGTCGTCGAGGTGAACGAATTGGGCCGGAACCTCCTCTTCACCCATTCGTCCGCCCACACCGGCCGCGAGAGCACGCACGAGACCCGAAGTTCCGTCCTGAGCCATTGCAGGAACAGGACGAAGAACGGTCACAGAGCGATCGGGGTGTCGCTCACGCCAGTCATCGACCAACTGTTCAACAGTGGCCAACTGTCGGGCGAACGCGAATCCGAAATCGGGACGAAGAGCCGCTTCTTCCGTCAGGGGTACCGGGTTGTTCGGCCATGCTCCGTACACGAGTGCCGACGACAACAGGACGATGTGGCGTGTCGAGTGTTCGCTTGCGAGTGCCAGCAGTTCCGGAGTTCCAGCAACGGCACTCGTGGCTCGAGCAACGAGTGCATCATGGTCGCCCGGTGACAGATGAACGATCACGTCGATCTCGTTCGTTCCCCAATCGAAAGCATTCAGATCGCGTACCAGGAATCCCGCGGCATGAGAAGCCAATCGTTCGATTACTCGCCGTCCGAGCGGCAAGGTGGAGCCGGTGATCGCAACGTGCACAGGACAGGAAGGGGTCGACTTCTTCGAGGAGGTGGATACGCGCTCTCCGAGTTTTCCTGGAGTGAATGCTGCGATCGACACAGCGTCACGATACAGGCGTTCTCGATACAGGTCTCCCGAGACTCACACCCCGACGATTTCGATACAGGGACTGTTCTCACTATTTGGTTTCCATTGCTGAGTTTCCACTACTGGGTTCTGGCAATTGGGTTCCGGCAATAGATTGGCGTCGTGAGCGATCCGAACGATGATCCATTCGACGACGAGTCGAGTGGTCGTCCCGAGGGACCGTTCGGGTCCATGTTCGGTGGAATGTTCGGTGGAATGTTCGGAGACATGTTCAAATCGTTGGGACAAGGCCCCGTTCATTGGGACACGGCTCGCCAGATCGCAACATCGACCGCTACCGCTGGGAAATCGGAAGCGAATGTCGATCCTCTCGTGCGCATCGAATTCACCGACATGAGTCGGATCGTGATCCCCCACCTTCACGAGGTCACGGGATTCGGCGATCTTGCACAGATGGCCTCATGGGAGCCGATGCCGGTCACCGTGGGGACATGGGCGAACCGTACTCTCGAGGATTACAGACCACTCTTCAACGATCTCGCAACCGCTCTCCATCCCGGCGACTCGACGATATTCGGTCCGGATGCGGATTCTGCCAGTCCCGAATCTTCCGACCCGTTCGGTTCACTGTTCGCCAACATCACGGGAATGATCGCTCCGATGACAATGGGAATGACGATCGGGTCGATGGTTGGACTTCTCGCTCGCCGATCTCTCGGACAATACGACCTTCCTCTGCCTCGTCCTTCACGGCAGGACTTCATGATCGTTCCTCAGGCGATCGATGCTTTCGCGCAAGAATGGAATCTCGAGATCCGCGAAGTCCGCATGTGGACATTGATCCGTGAACTCGTCATTCATCAGCTCTTCGACGTCGAGTCGATTCGGTCATCGGTCCTCGACCTCGTCCGCAGGTTCATCGGTGCATTTCGGCCCGACCCGCAAGCGATCACCGACAAATTGTCCTCGATCGAAGTTTCGGATCCTGCAGATGTGATGCAGTCCCTGCAACGAATTCTCGGTGATCCGGAACTGCTCCTCGGAGCGGTGCGTTCCCCAGAACAGGATTCGATCCAGCCCGAATTGGATTCACTGCTCGGTCTCGTTCTCGGCTGGTCGGATTTCATGACCGATCAGGTGAGCACACGAATCCTCGGAAACACGACACACATCGCCGAGGCTGCTCGACGCCGACGAATCGAGAGCGGCGACGAAACTGCATTCGTCGAAAAACTGCTGGGACTCCACCTCAATCGTCGCCAGGTGGAACGTGGACGGCAATTCGTCACCGGAGTCGTCGAGCGTGCCGGCATCGAGGGACTTCATCCCCTGTACCGCGACCGCTCCTCCCTACCGACCCCATCGGAGCTCGATGCACCTGGACTGTGGCTCGCTCGACTCGAGATCAACGGCGGCGCTTGAGTCGGTCACGGACCTGGTGTCGTAGCGGAAGTGGATCGAGGCCTTGGGCCATTTGGCGAAGTCCGACCCAATACACACCGGCTCCCGCGAATCCGATTCCTGCAATGATCGCGAAACCCACCGCACCGGGAAGTTCGAGGAGGACAGGGATGATGCCTGCAGCAACCCACATCAGCTGGAACCGCGTGTAGTAATTCGCCAGAGCTCGACCTCGGTTCGCATCTGGCGCATCTCGCTGCACGATTGTTTCGAACGCCATGTTGCTCACCGCAGCTGCGTAGTTCACGAACATCATCAACAGAAGTGCGGTGACCGTCGTCGACGTCAGCGCAGTGAAGACGCCAGCAGCACCGATCAAGACGAGCCCGCCGACGATCAAATACTCGATGCGCTCGACTCGGCTGAGGCGCTTTGCGCTCATGTTGCCGAACAGCGAGCCAACGGCCGCCATACTCACAGCGATTCCGAACCACATCGTCCCGAACTGCGGTCCGAAGTGGTAGCGCACCTGTGTCCAGCGACCATTGGTCGCAAGTCCGACAACCTCTGCGCGTTGTGGATCAGCGAACCAGAACGCCAGGTGGAAGAAGATGAACCCGACGCTTGCACGCACGAGACTCATGGCGGAGACGGCAATCACGACGCCCGGCTGATGTAGTTCTCTGATTTCCAATTCCGCGGGAGCATCTCCTGCGACAGAACGTT
>JBIIKC010000227.1:0-3229 GCA_044233375.1 Ilumatobacteraceae bacterium | reverse complement strand
GAGAGGGATTCCGTCGAGCCGCAGCGGATTGCAGATCGATGAGTTCACCCTGGCGGGTGGTCTGGATGGCGTCGGTTTGATCCTCGACAGCGTCGATGAACTCGTCGACATCTTCGGGTTCGCCACCGATCAGCCAGACAACGAGGGCACCACCGTGGTCCGCAGGATCACGCGGTAGGACTCCTTCGACTGGATATTGATCGACAGTGATCTCTTCGGAATTCGCGCCAACCGGAGCCACGATGGCCATTTCGACCGACGTGTCGGGATCGAGATCCTTGAGGATGTCCATCAACTCGGCGATATTCATGACGACATTCTCGCATGTCGTGCTGCTCAGAGAGTGTTGGGTGGATCTCAGTTTTCTTCGATCCGGGTGTTCGGTGGATCTCAGTTTCCTTCGATCCACTGCGGTGCGAGGTCGAGGAGGAACATGCTCACCTCGCTGCACGTGTCGAAGATCGCGCAGAACGACGAATCCTCGTGTGTGTAGACATCGGCGAGGGCAACACTGAGACGCGCCACGATCGAAAGCCGGCGCTCCGGAGCATCCACGACACTGACTGTCGAATCGATGGCGGATACTTCGAGGGGGAGATCCGTGCCTCCAATGCCGGCGAGTTCAGTTGCCAGGACCAAGAGGTCCGGAGGTTTGATGAGGGGCGGCAGGGTCCATGTGAACAGGAGTGGGAACTCGTATCCCTCGGGCGGTGGCGAAGAGGGATCGTCGAGGTTCGCCATTTCGTCTTCGAAACCGAGAAGGGCACGTGGGTCGACCTCGAGTGATAGGTGAAGATCGATCGGGCCATCGCAGGCTTCTTCCGGATGCAAGTCCACTTCCCAGAGTTGGCGCAACGAATACGTCTCCACGAAATGGCGCTCGTCGTGAACATGAAAACCATGTTCGATGGCGTGGCTCTTCATATCGGAGACGAACCCGGCCACATCGATGAATGCCACGCACTCACCCTAATCGGGGCTCGGGAACTACCCTGTGGCGGTGGACGCGGCTGGAGTACTCGAAGTCTTCGATGCTGTCGCCCGGGCAATCTCTGCAACGCTTGCCAATGTCCGCGACTGGGGTGAGAGTGGCGTTCGCCCCGGTCAGTATCGGGCGGATGTTCTCGCAGACAACACCGCACTTCCGATACTGAGAGCGGCGGGTTTCGGCATTGTGTCCGAAGAGAGCGGCGTCGAGAATCCTCATGCCGATGTGATCGTGTGTCTCGACCCTCTCGATGGTTCGACGAATGCAAGCCGCGGAATTCCCCATTTTGCGACATCGATGTGCGCTGTCGATGCTGATGGCCCATGGGTGGCGATGGTGGTGCATCAGGCCATTCCGAAGCGGTGGTGGGCGGTCCGGGGCGATGGTGCTCACGGCATGGATGGGCGTCTTGAGAGGACGGCGGTTCCATCGTGGCCAGATGCGCTGGTTGCGATCTCGGGTCCTCCGCCGAAAAATCCGGGGTGGGGTCAGTTTCGAGCTTTTGGAGCATCGGCAATCGACCTGTGTCTGGTTGCTGAGGGGCGGGTCGACGCCTTCATCGACATGAGTCCGAGTGCTCACGGCGTTTGGGACTATGCAGCCGCAACGTTGATCTGTCGTGAGAGCGGTATCGAAGTCTGTGATGCCGAAGGGCGCGATCTGATCGTCCTCGATCACCATGCGCGACGAACACCCGTGGCTGCGTCACCGAAGTTGCTGCCCGAAGCAATGAGAGTGCGTACGTCGAATCTCTGACGATGTGCAATGGACGTGTCGTATCTGACGACAGAGATCCTCAGCCGGCGTCAGCAGCTCGCTGGCCTTCGTGCCACACGCGAGACACACTCGGGTGGCGAAGCTTGCCGAGTGCTCGGGCTTCGATCTGGCGCACACGCTCGCGAGTGATGCCGAGCCGATCTCCGATCTCGGCCAACGTCATCGGGTGGTCGTCGATCCCGAAGCGGGCTCGGAGAACTTCTTCTTCGCGTTCTTCCAGTCGGCGTAGTTGCTCGACCAGTGCTCGACGCTCGAGAGCAGCAGCTGCAGCTTCGAAGGGCGAGACAGCAGCCTCATCAGCAATGAGGTCCCCGAGTTCTGACTCCCCATCGTTGTCGAGCGGGGTCGACAACGACACCAGCGGCCGACGGTGCTGACGTACGAGTGAGACCCGTTCCACACTGACGCCACTCAACTCGGCGATTTCTTCGAGAGTCGGTGCTCGATCCAGTTCGGCAGCAAGTTTCTCGGTGCTCTGGTCGATCAGGGAGTAGACCTCCCGAACGTGGGAAGGGACACGAATGGTCCGCGACGAGTCTGCGAGGGCTCTCCCGATGCTCTGTCGGATCCACCATGTCGCATATGTGGAGAACTTGAAGCCCTTCTCGTGGTCGAAGCCTTCGACGGCACGCATGAGACCAAGGTTCCCCTCTTGGATCAGATCGAGGATTCCGAGCCCGGCACCTTCGTAACGGCGGGCGACACTGACCACCAAGCGCAAATTGCACTGGATGAACTGAGCCCGTGCATCGTTGCCAGCGTGGACAGTACGCACGAGAAGAGTCCGCTCTCGACCCTTGGGGGCAGGGTCGTCGTCGAGGCTCTCTTGGGCGAGACGCCCTGCGATCATCAGTTGGGCCAGCCGCTTTTCGTCGGCTGCAGTCAGGAGTGGATACGTGCCGATGTCGTCGAGATATTGACGAAGCAGCTCGTTCTCTGCATCTCCTGATCGCGGCGCCACGAAAAAGAACGTAGTTCCGTTGGGTGTTTCATAGGTGGATACCTGCGGTCGGGACACCGGTAGGATCATGTGTCCTATCGGGCGCATAGCTCAGTTGGCTAGAGCGCTTCCCTTACAAGGAAGATGTCGGGGGTTCGAGTCCCTCTGCGCCCACCGATTGCACGTCGAGTCAACCTCGCCAGAGTTGCCATGGGGTGAGTGTGCGATCGCAACCAGAGGGCACGGGTGTTTCTCGCCCGTCATTGCGCGCCGAGACGTAACAGGCGCAGACGATCTCCAAGATCCAGCGACCGAAGGCCACGTCCATCCATGGCGTCACCCCGTCTGCGATGTCCACGCGAAACGCTCTCAACTGATCGAGGTAGCCCAGCGATTCGATCATCGGTGGTTGGGTGGTGGGGGACGCCAAAGCAACCGGATCGCCATTGTGTTCGAGGGCGATTTCGGGCATCAGTTCGAGAGTCATCGCTGCCGACTCAGATGCCCGAAATCGCCCTCGAACA
>JBIIKC010000226.1:0-3237 GCA_044233375.1 Ilumatobacteraceae bacterium | reverse complement strand
GCGACGCATCGACGAGCACTCGCAAGGGAATCGAACGCAGACCCGCATCGATCGATCGATATGTGAATGGAAGCGCAAGGATCGCGTAGAACGGGATGAGAGAAAGATCCGAGTTGAGAAACCACCGTGCGTGGGGCTTGACCACGACGATGCCTGCAACCATGGCGATGGCCGGGATCATGTAGGGAAGAACTGTCAGGAATTCAATCACTGTTCGCAACCTGGGGAGTCGAAGATGCACCCAGATCGCAGTTGGAACCACCAAGAGCAATGTCACAGCGACAGTTCCGAACGTCAGACGCAAGGTCAGCAACATCGATGGCCAGAAATCGGGATCGCTGAAAGCTTTCGTCAAGCCGGACAATGACCACTTGTCGAACAGGGTCGACCATCCCAGCAGGATCGTCGGAACGTTCTGGAGTGCGAAGCGCGCCAACGTCAATAGTGGCGCAAGAAAGAACACGAACGACACGATGAGTACTGCGGTCGGCACGAAACGGCGGCCGAAGATTCCGAAGAACGACCGGAGGCGATTTCTTGCTGATGGGTAGGTCATCGACTTCATGACTGCCACTTTTCTGATCGACGCCGAGCGAACCAGTACAGACTCATGGCGAAGCCCATGATCAGAATCATCCATGCTGCAAGCGAGTAGCCGACCGCACTTTCGCCGATGCGCACGTCACCACCCAGGAAGAATCCGATTCGCAAAGGCACGATCTTCGAGTTGTCGGTGAGGATCGCGGCCGTTGCATAGGCGCTGAACGAGTTCGCGAACAGCAGTAGGAAGCCTCCGAGGATGGATGGCAGCAGGACGGGTACTCCGATCCTCGTCCAGTACGTCCACGTGCTTCCACCCAAGTTGGCACAGGCTTCTCGCCACGATGGACGCAATCCATCGATGGCGGGCAACGTCACCAACACCATCAGCGGGATGTTGAAATACGAATAGACGATGATCAGTCCATTGACACCACCCAAGGTGAAATCGCCGGCATAGAGGTCCCAACCCATGGCTGCAAAGATTTTCGTCAGAATTCCTTGGCGTCCGAGCAAACTCAAGAACGCAAATGCCAGTGGCAGTCCTCCCATGTTGGCGGCCACACCACTGAAGGACGAGACAACTCCCCGTAACCATGCCGGCCGCTTGGCTGTTGCTGCTGCATAAGCCAACAACACACCGACGACAACACCAACAATTGCGGCACCCGCGGAAAACGTGACGGAAAATCGAAATGCATCGAAGTTCTGGCCGGTCATTGCCTCACCCATGGCAGACAGCGACCAACCTTCAGTGGTTCGCAACGCGTTCGCAAACACACTCACAGCCGGAATGAGCAAGAACAGGAAGAGAAACAACACGAACGGCACAAGACCCAACCATGGTCGGGCTATCCATGTGCGCAGACGAGAGGTGGGGGTCACGCCACTGGCGTGACCCCCACGGAAGCCCAGGGAGGATTGGGCGTCGACACTCATGTGATCGATCAGGCGTCCGCCACCATCGGACCCCAGTTCGCTGCCAGGACTTCCTTGGCTTTTGCGATCTGGTCCGGGGTCAGGAAGGCGACCTGCTCGAGGAGCTCGTCCGGCGGAAGATTGACTTTTGTTTCCTCGGTCACGAGACCGCGCTCGGTGAGAGACACGATGCGGGCCGGAACGGCTCCACCCTCGAGGTAGCCAAGTGCTCCCTCATCGCTGAAGATGTGCTCGAACCAGAGCTTCGAGCACGCTTGGTGCGGCGAGTTCTTCACGACACCCTGACCGTAGAAACCACCGTAGATACCGTCGCTCGGAAAGTTCACCTCGACAGTGAGACCTGCAGCTTCGAGCTGCGACCGCAATCCGGGAACGTTGTAGCTCCAGTCGATGGCGATCGGAGTCTCGCCGGAGAGCACTGTCTCCTTGGTGACGTCCGTCCCGCCGAGATTGCCGGATGCCTTCAGCTCGGCGAAGAACTCGATACCCGGCATGATGTCATCGGCGCTTCCGCCGCTTGCGATGCTCGCCGCCATGACCGCCGCAAAAGCTGAGCCTGCCTCACGCGGATCACCGTTCAAATTCACGAGGCCGCGATATTCAGGCTTCTTCAGGTCGGCGAATGTCTTGGGGGCAGAGGAGACGATCGTCGTGTTCGTCGTGATCGCCATGATGCCGTAGTAGGCACCCGCCCAATGATTGTCAGCATCCTTCAGACCAGCGGGAATCTCATCATCTGTCGTGAGCACGTAGGGCTCGAACAGTCCGCGAGCAACCATCTCCTGAGCGATTGCCGGGCTGACGTCGACATTGTCCGGCATGTCGTCCTGACCGGCCAGGGTCTCGACGGCTTCCATCTCCTCCGCAGAAGAGGCGTCGGGGCTGGCGACAGGATTCTTCACACCTGGATACTTGTCGCGGAAGCTCTGCAGGATTCCCTTGTAGTTCGCCCACTCGTCAGGAAGTGCGATGAGGTTGACTTGCGCACCGTTGTCCAAGCACTCCTGGTAGAGCGCATCCAACGGGTCGCCCGTCTCGCTCGTCGGTGCTTCGGTGACACCGGTTGCCGATGATTCGACTGTCGACGACGCTCCGTCATCACTACCACAACTGCTCAAGATGAGGCCCGAAACAATCAGGCCTGCTGCGATCATCTTTGACCTTTTCATATTCGCCTTTCGATTCGTCTGATTGACGAGCCGAAAAGTAGCGGCGCTAGGAAACGGCAACCTTGCGAGGATGAGGCTTCGCAACGAAGTTCACGTGAACAATGAATGAACGAGATCGAGCGTTGCCGTCCGACCCTGGTCTGCAGTCATCCCTACTCAATCGTGGTCGTCGTGCCTGTTTCGAAAACACGGTTCGATATCACCTGTGCTCTGTCACAGGACAGCATTTGATCCACCGCTCAGACTCTTTCCGCCCTTGGTTCACGTCCTTCGGGGTTCGACGGGAAACTCGGATAGTGATTCTCGTTTTGTCTATGGTTCCGTTTGACCATTTGGCTACATACAAGGCGGCAGGCCTGTGAACACCGATACCACCTCCTCGAACCCGATCGCTCTGCGCATTCGACTGATCGTCCTGACTTTTCTCATGCTCTTCGTCGAGCTTGCATTGATCCGGTGGCTGGGCGGGAACGTCCTCTACCTGTCGTATTTCTCCAACATCGTTCTGCTCGGTTCGTTTCTCGGTATCGGACTCGGTTTCCTCTGGGCAGCCCGTTCGGAGATTTCGCTCCTGCGCTTCATGCCAATC
>JBIIKC010000225.1:0-3242 GCA_044233375.1 Ilumatobacteraceae bacterium | reverse complement strand
CAATCGACATCGAAGATGCCGAGGCGATGCTGAGACTGTTGAGCGGTCGCGAGCATCGAGTGCACACCGGGTTTGCGATTGCGGTCGCAGGTCCGGGCTGTCGCGGCGTCGAGTGGACCGGCCATGTCGAAGTCGTGACGTCGAAGGTGTTGTTCCGAGAGTTGACACCTTTCGAAATCGATGAGTACGTCGCCACCGGGGAACCTCTCGACAAGGCGGGTGCCTATGCGATCCAAGGTGGAGGCTCCCGGTTCGTCGAGCGGATCGAGGGTTCACTCGACGCTGTGATCGGACTGCCACTCGACCGGATCATCGAAGTCTGCGCGGGGCTCGGTCGGCCACTAGGTCACAAGGTTTAGGTTGGTCACCAGGTTTAGGTGGGTCACACGGCATAGGTCGCACTCAACTCATGGAGGAGTGGTCGGTCGGCGAGAGCAACCAGCAGGGTCGAGGACCTGTTAGCACTCGCAGTGGTCGGTTGCTAACGGGCGCCCTGCACCTCTAGCCTTGGCACTCGGCTACCGGGAGTGCTAATCACCCGGTCGGCCCAGGATTCGTCCTGACATTCATCCGACAGCACTATCTAGCCATGGAGGCTCGACACCATGAACCTGAAGCCCCTCGATGACCGCATCGTGGTCCGGCCCAACGCAGCCGAGGAGCGCACCGCTTCCGGTCTCGTGATCCCCGACACCGCCAAGGAAAAGCCCCAGCAGGGAACTGTCCTTGCAGTCGGTCCCGGACGTTGGAGCGACGACGAAGGCGAGCACTTTCCGCTTTCGATCAAGACCGGAGACGTCGTTCTCTACTCGAAGTACGGCGGCACCGAAGTCACCGTCGACGGCGAGGATCTCCTCATTCTCACCAGCCGTGACGTGCTGGCGATCGTCGAGAAGTGAGGATCTGACACATGTCCAAAATGCTCAAGTTCGACGAGGAAGCGCGTCGCGCCCTCGAAGCCGGTGTGAACAAGCTCGCCGATGCCGTGCGAGTCACTCTCGGACCGAAGGGTCGCAACGTCGTTCTCGACAAGAAGTTCGGAGCACCGACGATCACCAATGACGGTGTGTCGATCGCCAAGGAAATCGAACTCGAAGATCCGTTCGAGAACACCGGCGCTCAGCTCGTCAAGGAAGTTGCCACCAAGACCAACGATGTCGCAGGTGACGGCACCACGACCGCGACTGTCCTCGCTCAGGCAATGGTTCACTTCGGATTGCGCAACGTCGCAGCCGGCGCCAACCCCATGGGTCTGAAGAAGGGCATCGAAAAGGCTGTGGCCGCAGCTGTCGAGAGCATCCATGCTCTGTCGAAGAAGGTCGAAGACAAGGCTCAGATCGCGAGCGTTGCCACGATTTCGGCGGCTGATGCAGCGATTGGCAACGTCATCGCCGATGCCATCGACAAGGTCGGCAAGGACGGTGTGGTCACGGTCGAAGAGAGCAACACGTTCGGAATCGAACTCGATTTCACCGAAGGAATGCTCTTCGACAAGGGCTACTTGTCGCCGTATTTCGTGACCGACGCAGAGCGTCAGGAATCGGTTCTCGACGACCCGTACATCCTTCTCTACGGTTCGAAGATCTCGACAGTGCAGTCGCTTCTGCCGGCTCTCGAAGCCGTCATGAAGAGCGGTAAGGCACTCGTGATCATCGCTGAGGACATCGAAGGCGAAGCCCTTGCGACACTCGTGGTCAACAAGATTCGCGGCACGTTCAACTCGGTTGCCGTCAAGGCGCCGGGATTCGGCGATCGTCGCAAGGCCATGCTTCAGGACATGGCGGTTCTCACCGGCGGCCAGGTCATCAGCGAAGAGGTCGGACTCAAGTTGGAGAACGTCACCCTCGATCTGTTGGGTCGCGCGAAGCGCGTCATCGTCACCAAGGACGAGACGACCATCGTCGACGGCAACGGCAACAAGGCCGATGTCGAAGGCCGAATCAGCCAGATCAAGACCGAGATCGACAACACCGATTCCGACTGGGACCGTGAGAAGTTGCAGGAGCGTCTCGCGAAATTGGCCGGTGGTGTTGCGCTGATCAAGGTCGGAGCTGCAACCGAGGTCGAGCTCAAGGAGAAGAAGCACCGTATCGAAGACGCCGTCTCGGCGACTCGAGCAGCCATCGAAGAGGGAGTCGTCCCCGGTGGTGGAACTGCCCTTCTTCGTGCTCGTGCAGCCGTGAAGAAAGTCGTCGACTCGTTGACCGGCGATGAAGCCACCGGTGCGTTGACGGTATGGCAGGCACTCGATGCTCCCGCACGAAACATCGCCGACAACGCAGGTATGGAAGGCGCTCTCGTCGTCCAGCGTGTCGAGAGCGAAAAGGGAGCGGTCGGCTTGAACGCTGCAACAGGTGAATATGTCGACCTGGTCAAAGCCGGCATCATCGACCCGGCAAAGGTCACCCGCGCTGCGCTTCAGAATGCGGGCTCGATTGCTGCACTCGTGCTCACGACCGAGTGTCTCGTCGTCGACAAGCCCGAGAAGGCAGCCGCCGGCGGCGGCGGAATGCCAGGTGGCATGGGCGGCATGGGAGGTATGGGCGGAATGATGTGATCCGACTCGTCGGACATCATGAACGTTCGGTTTTCAGATCGACCCCGGGATGGAATCCCGGGGTCGATCTTTTTGGTTCCACGCGGGTCGTCCTTGCTGTGTTGTCATCCTCCGAGGCCGCAAAGCGTCGTAGTCTGCTCGGGTGTCCGAGCGAGTCAAGCGTCCGTTCTGGTTGCACCAAATTGCCGAGTACATCATCGGCATCGCACTGATCGGTTCCGGTTTGCAAAGTCCGTCGCCTGCTGTTCCTGCGGTGATCGGTGGCTTGGTACTTCTCAATGCGGCAACGGTCGATGGACCATTCGGAGCCTTCCGCGTGATCGGTCGAAAGGTCCATCGGATTCTCGACATTGCTCTGGTCGTCCTCGGGATCGTCGGCGCAGTCGTACCCGGTCTCGATCTCGGTACCCGCATCATCCTTGGGTGCTGCGTCTTCGTGTTCGCCACCGTCGTTCTCAACACGAGCTACGCGCCGAAGCGAGAGCGGGCGACCCGGACGATCACGCCTGAGTCACCTGCGAGTCAGCCAGGAGCAAGCGACAGACCCGATGAGATCGGTCGTACGGCAGGTCGAGTTGCAGGAACTCTCGCAGGTCAAGCGAGGGCGAAATGGCGAGCCAGACAGACCGATGGTCCGCGCAGGGACTGAAGGTTCGACCTCAGTCGTAGACTTGGGTCCATGTCA
>JBIIKC010000224.1:0-3248 GCA_044233375.1 Ilumatobacteraceae bacterium | reverse complement strand
TACAGCCTCACGTCGAATTACATCTTTGCCATTTCTCTCGTGGCTCTCGTGATCATGATGCTGATTTTCCCTCTCACGTTGAAGAGCACGAAATCGATGCTCGAGATGCAGCGAATCCAACCCGAAATGCGCCGGCTCCAGCAGCAGCACAGGGGTGACCGCCAGAAGCTCAACGAAGAGATGATGCGCCTCTATCAGGAGCACAAAGTCAATCCATTGGCGTCATGTCTGCCTCTCTTGGCACAAATGCCGATCTTCATCATCATGTTCCGGGTTCTTCACGGGCTGACCAACCGCGGTGACGAACGTATGTTCGATCCTGACTACATCTCGAAGACCAGCGACCTCTACTTGAGTCTGCAGGGCAAGACCGAAATGAAGTCCTTCGGATTGGATCTGTCACTGACGCCGGTGCAGGCGATTCAGGACAATGCAGCGACGGGTCTGATCTACGCCTTCCTGGTCATTGCCTTGATGGGTCTGTATCTCGTTCAGCAGCGCATGATCGCCAGTCGAACTGTGAGCCCGACGATGTCGGCCACGCAGCAGAAGGTCATGCAGTATCTGCCGGTCTTCTTCGGCGTCTTTCAACTCTTCTTCCCCACTGCGCTCGTGATCTATTACATGGCACAGACCGTCGTGCGAATCGCCCAGCAGGGCTACATCACTCGTCGCTTCTACAAGGGTGAGCACTCACTCGGCCAGCAGGCCCAGGCAGCGAGCGCGAAAGCACGCGAGATCTCCAAACAGGATGGCGGCGGAGGGTTGTTCGGGCAAATGAAGCAGGATCTCGCCCGAGCCAAGGAGCCGAACAAGCCGATCCAGAGCAAGAGGGTGACTCCTCCCAAGGGCGGGGCAACTCCCCCCAAGGGTCGCCCCACGCCATCGAACCGACCGAAACCGTCGGGACCATCCCGACACCCCAAGCCGCCCAAGCGCTGATTCGACCCGCTTTGCGGAGTCGGAGGCAGCTGGGCGCTCGAGTAGAGAAAGTGCAGGACAACCATGGAATGGGTTGAAACAACAGGTAAAACGCTGGAAGAGGCCAAGGGAATCGCTCTCGATCAGCTCGGAGTTGGCGAAGAGGATGCCGAATTCGAAGTCGTCGAAGAGCCCCGTCCGGGCTTGTTCGGACTCACTCGTGGCGAGGCTCGGGTTCGAGCTCGTGTGCTTCCACGCAGCCCTCGTGCAAAAGCGGATCGCCGTGACCGAAAGAGCCGTTCAGGGTCTTCACAAGGCGGACAGGAAAAAGCCCCTCGCTCGGGTGGTGCACAGGATCGCAACAGAGATCGTTCCGAACAGCCCCGCGAGCGTGCAGAGAGACCGCGTCAGGAACGCCCCGACGGTCCCCCGCCGGATCCGAAACAGGTTGCGGCCACTGCCGAGACATTCCTACAAGGACTGGCAAAAGCACTCGGAGCCGAAGCCTCGACCGAGGTCACCATCGAGGACGAGAACATCGAAGTTCGTTTGAACGGTTCAGACCTGGGGTTGCTGGTCGGTCCGCGGGGAAGCACCCTGCAGGCTGTTCAGGACATCACACGTGTCGTGAGCCAACGCCGAACAGGTGATCAACAAACCCGTTTGCGAATCGACATCGGCGGATATCGGGCCAAGCGTCGAGACGCTCTTGGGCGATTCGTCACGCAGGTCGCTGATGAGGTCGTGAGCACCGGTACCCCAAGAATCTTGGAGGCAATGACGTCCGCAGACCGCAAGATCGTGCACGATGCACTGAACGGCCGTACGGATATCACGACGCATTCCGAGGGTGACGAACCCAACCGCAGAGTCGTGATTTCCCCGGCTGCGGCTGAATAAGCCTGAATCCACCCCGACGGCGATGGAAGTCCTTCTGTCGGCTGATTCCAAAAGAAGATTGAGCGATGCGCTGGGCCAAGCCCAGCGCATCGGCATGTTGGGGCAAGGTTCGCTGGACGTGCTCGTGGAGCGATCTCTCGGATTCGTCAAGAGCATTCCTGAGGGGACCCGAGACCTCATCGATCTGGGATCCGGCGGAGGAGACCCTGGCTTGGTCATTGCCGAGAGCTGTCCGAAGTTGTCGGTGACTCTGGTTGACAGGAGAGCGAAAAGAACCGACCTCCTCAGCCGCCTCGTTGGCCGTCTCGGATTGGCGGATCGAGTCGAGGTCATCGAGGCGGACGTGGCACTCCTCCCCCGATTGCGCCCAGGCCAACTTTGGGACGTGGTCACGTGCCGGGGATTCGGCTCCCCCGCCTATACAGCCGCTCATGCTTCCCACCTGCTTCGTCTCGGAGGCTGCATGTTGGTCAGCGAACCCCCCGAATCGAATGGAGATCGGTGGCGGATTCCGGAGGTCGAATCACTCGGCTTGTTCATCGAGGCAGTCGAGAACGGCGTGGCCCGGTTGGTCAAGGAGAACTGAAGTTCCACCCGAAACCTGCTTGGATGGAAAGCCAATGTTCCACGTGGAACTGTTGGACAGACCCGACACTCGGCAACGGAACGTTGTTTCGAAGGGAAGGCCTCGTGTGAATGAATGTTCCACGTGGAACACCCACTGAGGAAACAGCAGGTTCTTCTCGCCTTACTCGGTGGATTGCGAGCGACTGTTCCACGTGGAACAATCCAGAACCAGCGTTTTCTGTCGAGGAAGAGCGCGAATCAGCACCCGTATTCGCCACTGCTGGTCGACCATGCGGTACACTTCCCCTGTCGATCGGCCTTCGGTGTCTCCTTCTGATGCCGACGTGATGCTGAAGAAGATTCTCTCATGACAACACCCGTACCCCATCAACGACCCTTGCCAAGGGTGATTGCCATCGCCAACCAGAAGGGCGGTGTAGGCAAGACGACGACGTCGGTCAATCTTGGTTCGTGTCTCGCCGAAATGGGCTATCGAACTCTGATCATCGACCTCGACCCCCAGGGCAATGCCTCATCGGGTGTGGGAATCGACACCAGAGCCATCGAGACATCGATGTACGACGTGGTTCTGCACGAGGCCCCACTCGAGGACTGCATCGAACCTGCAAGCATCCGGAACCTGTTCGTTGCCCCAGCGAACCTGGATCTTGCCGGAGCCGAGATCGAACTCGTTCCTCTGTTTGCGCGAGAGATGCGCCTGAAGAAGGCCATTGATTCGATCGTCGATGATTACGACTTCGTCATCATCGACTGCCCTCCGTCCCTCGGATTGCTCACCGTCAATGCTCTCGTTGCGGCTCGGGAAGTCCTCGTGCCGATTCAATGTGAGTACTACGCCC
>JBIIKC010000011.1:0-12967 GCA_044233375.1 Ilumatobacteraceae bacterium | reverse complement strand
GCGCGGCTTGTGCGAAACGCACGATTCCGTACAGGCCGTCGTGGTCGGTGATGGCCAGCGCCGTCAGACCCAGTCGGTCGGCTTCATGTGCAAGATCCTCTGGATGTGATGAACCGTCGAGAAACGAGAAGTTCGAATGGCAGTGCAACTCTGCGTAGGGAACGGCTGGCCCGATGACGCGTCGACGGGGTGGATCGGCGATGCGATTCGGCGGCACGGACGCCGTGGGCGAAGTAGTCGTACCCGATGCAGGGGTTCCACCAGAGGGTGGCGAGTCCGTTCGGCGGCCCGACAGGCGCGCTTCCAACTCGGCCCAGGTGGTCGGACCCTGCATTCCCCATGACGTGCCACCCCGTGACATGACAACAGGTTATCGAACATATGTTCGTATCTTCCAGGGGGCTCGGTTCCGCTCGATCAGGAGCCAATAGCGGCAGCGATGTCTGCAAGAACGTCGTCGGTGTGCTCCAGACCACAGCTGATACGTACCGTTCCCGGCGTGATTCCCGCTGCGGCCAGTTCGTCAGGAGTCATCCCCGCATGAGTCGTCGAAGCCGGATGGGTGACCAGCGTCTCCGGACCGCCCATCGACGTCGCAGGTCGGCAGAGCTGTACCGATGACACGAACCGCGCGCCGGCTTCCAGGCCACCCTTCAAGTCGAAGGCCAAAACCCCGCCGAGCAGACGCTGCTGACGCATTGCGAGTTCATGACGCGGATGGGATTCGAGGCCGGGGTAGTGAACGCGCACGACATCGGACTGTGCCTCCAGAAAACGCGCGACAGCCAGCGCCGTCGCACTCTGCTGTCGGAAGCGAGGGCCCAATGTCCGTAGACCGCGCAAACCGTTCAATGCGTCGAAGGGCGATGCGCACGCGCCCTGCAGCACGGCGAAACCCCACAGTGCTTCGATGAGATCTTGTGATCCCGTCACGACTCCGAGAGTCGCGTCGTTGTGACCTGCCATTGCCTTGGTCGCTGAGTGCACCACCAACTGCACGCCGAAATCACCGGGGCGCACGCCGAGCGGAGTCGACAAAGTGGAGTCCACAACGGTGATCGGACCGCGTATCGCGCCCAGTTCAGCGAGGTCGACGATGTCGAGAAGTGGGTTCGCAGGATTCTCTGCAAGAACCATCATCGTGCGACCGGGTCGAACTGCAGCAGCGAATGCCCCAGGTTCGGTTGCATCGACGAATGTGACATCGATGCCGAACCGCGGGCAGACTCCCGCAAGAAGTTGCATCGTTCCGCCATAGAGCTGGCGCTGAGCGACGATGTGATCGCCACGCGAGCAGAGTCCGAGAACGACACCTGCGATCGCTCCCATCCCTGAGGCATATGCTCTCGCAGCCTGCATTCCTTCGAGTTCGGCAACAGCATCCTCGAATGCATTCACCGTCGGATTGCCATGTCGACTGTAGAACTCCGTTGCTCGAGCCGAATGCGCAAGACGTCGTCCGGACTCGAGACTCTCCATCTCGAACGTCGTCGATGCCCACAGGATCGGAGCCATCGCAGACACTCCCGCGGTTCGTCCACCGCGCACAGTCAAGGTCTCCGGTTGCCAGTGTCCTGAATCGTGTGAGTCGCGATGTGGGGTCGTCACGACTCCCCAGTCAAGCAGTTCGTTCCGGTGTCCGTGCGACGGACCTGCGACTCTCCGATTTCTCGCTTCGTCCGACGTCGATCGGGTCTCCGTCTGACATTGGTGTCGCTAACCGTGTCGATTCCGCTGAAATTGACCGAATCTTTCCGAAATACAGGACAAATCAACAGCCTCTCTGCCGATTTTGACTTCGACGGAAATCGATCCGGAATTCACTCCGGATCCCGAATCGACAAAGGAGAGACCATGACCATTCACGTCACGCACACAGGTCACGTCACGCACACAGACCACGCCACGCACACAGGTCACGTCACGCACACAGACCACGCCACGCACACAGAGCGGCCGCCCTCGGACACACCTCGGGCTCTCGTGACTCTCGAACATCAATCGGACCGGCGATCCATGGAAGCAGCCTTCCAGCGAATCGGATACAGCGTTCGCTGTTCGACCGACAACCGTACTGTTGATGCACTCGTGAGATCCTTCGAACCCGATGTGATGATCATCGACTCTCGCCACGCCTATCCACAATCGAGTCCACTCGTTCTGCACGTTCGCCGATGCCCGGACATCTTGACGATCGCAATCGGAGCCGACTCCGAAGATCAGCGCATTGCGGTGATGCGCAGCGGCATCGATGATGCAGTCCCGACTGGATCGTCACCTGACGAAGTTGCGATCCGGTGTCAGGCAATTCTTCGTCGGATGCGCCATGTTCGTTCGGCCTCCGAAATCGAACTCGGTCGCATTCTCAGTTTCGGACCACTCTGTGTGGATCTTGGCCGACGAGAAATCCGAGTCGATCAATCGGTGATTGCAGCAACTCGGCTCGAATTCGAATTGTTCGCTCAGTTGTGTCGACGTCCACTCGAGGTGTGCAGCCGTGCAGAATTGCTCAAGAGTGTGTGGGGACCGCATTGGGTCGGCGACACGCACGTCGTGGACGTGCACATGTCGAACTTGCGGCGCAAGTTCACATCGAGAAATCCTCACGTTCAATTCATGCAGACCGTACGCGGCGTCGGATTCCGTCTCGCAGATGACATCTTGTATCTGGCTTCGAAGGATGTGACGTCACGGCGCATGTTCGGAGCTCGTCTGTCCTGGAAAGACGACATGAAAGACAGCATGAACGATGGCGCGCACGATGACGAAGTCGACAACTGATCGATGTGTCGAAATCGGATGATGATCACATGTAGTCGGCGGTCAACCACCACGTTCCGGCGGTGATCTCGACAAGGCTGGCTCTCGGCCCGTCGGAGCTCTCGATGACCAATTGGAATCGAGCAGACCGACGGGCTCGGGTCTCCCACCATCTTTCATCGACCGGCCACGGTCCTGCCCAGGCTGTGATCCGATGCGAACGCGAACCGCGCACGAGTGTTGTCGGTGCCGCGCTCACGAGACCACGACCATCGACGGAAACCACCCGACCATCGGCGTCGAGCACGCTGACCGACTCCGGATCGTGCAAGGTGAGCGCTGGAGCCGGCAGCGGAACGGACCCCGGCCAAGGAGCGGCCAGTCGCGATTCGTGATATCGCGATTCGTGATATCGCGATTCGTGATATCGCGATTCAGGATCTCGTGCTTCAGGAAATGGCACGAGTTCGTAGACCTGCCACGGATCCCGACCGCCTCTGTGCTGAGCCATGGTCACACTGTCCGAGCCGAGAAGTCCGAGCACACGCGTCACCGCCCTGACGGCGTTCTCGTCGGCCCGAGACCGACCGCCCCAGAAGCCTTCTTGAACACCGCTGTCACGGCGCACCTGAGTCGGCGTGAGACGAAGCAATACCACACCGGCAGTCGGTCCCGTATCGGCATTGATCCACCCGTCGAGTTGCCAGCGGATGCGGTCGAGAAGCGCACCTGTGTCCATTCCTTCCGCTCGATACCACACACGTCGAGTGGATTCGGCGTGGTCGGTTTCGGCCTCGACGAGAATTCGCGTGCACACACACGACTGATCCTGAAGAGATGCCGAGAGTTCGTCGACGAGTCGCTTGGCAGCGAAGATCAAGGGGTCGAGTTGCCCGATCGGCTCCTCGAATGTCTGCGCAACTGAAAGATCCGCCGGTGGGGGCACTGCTTGCGGGGATGCATCATCGGTCCCCGTTGCCAAACGGTGGATCGCCACCCCAGTAGCTGCGAAACGATCGAAGAGATGCTCGACCGAGAGCGCTGCCACATCTCCCAGATGGCGCAATCCGAGACGCTCGAGAAGATCGATGACATCGGGGTCGCATCCCCCGACGGTGGTCAGAACACGTACCGGGAACGGAGCGAGAAATGCTGCTGTTGCCGCTCCTCCACCGTCCACCACCACCGACCGTCCACTGCGAGCCGATGCTCTCGCCGCAAGAGTCGCCGCGAGCCGACCATCGGCGATACCGACACCGAAGCCTCCACCGACGCTCACGACATCTGCAGGCGCCAACGGGGACATGTCTCGTGTCGTCGACGATCTCTGGCAGATGATCACCACTCCATCTGCGGCCAACCGTGCGAGACGCTCGGCCAGAGCATCGTCACCACCGACATAACGCGAGGGTCCGCGTGTTGCGAGCAGAACCGAACCTGGAGTCTCGAGATCGATGAGGGGAACCAACTCTCCGATGGAACGAGCAACGGGTTCGAACCAGCGAATGTCTCGCTCCGGATCGTCGGGAACGATGACGAGATGTGGACATGCCCCTTGAGCCTGGCGTCGTCGTTGACCCGGGCGAACGCCTTGTCTCCAAGCAAGCGGAGAACAGACAGCAACACGCTGCGCGCGCAGAATTGCAATGGGCTGATCGACGTCCAGTACTGGGCCGCGGCCGTATCGTCCGTGCAGGACAGCTGCTGTCACGGGCCATGCCGGACTGTGCACCACTGCACAGCGAATGAGCCGGGCATCGCTCATGATCTTTGATCGATTGCGTGATCGACGAGATGGCCCACACGAGCCAATGCTCCCGATGTGTCGGGGAGCCACACCGAGTGGACGCGTCGTCGAGGGCATCGTCGACCCTCCATCTCCACCGAGACGAGACGGCGGCGAAGATGTCCGTGTCCGTCACCCAGACCTTCCCACTGCACAGAACGCGCCGTCAGTCGGACATCCACCGATGTCGCCGGCGGATCGCCGATGATCACGAGGACACTTCCCTTCGATTGTGCACGATTCTGCAGACGACGAACGACAGATGAATGCAGACTCGTCATGACGCTGCGCGCAACAACGACGAGATCCACTCCGTCGACGAGAGCAGACAGAGCCGCACCGCTGTCCCCTCGTGTACCGGAATCAGCAGTACCGGTCTGATTCACGGAACTGGAGTTCACGAACACAGTGCGATCGAGTGACACTCCGATCGTCGCTGCAGCCAAGACCCCGATCGACGGCATTCCGACGATTGCCGCCCACGATCCGGCCTGGGTCACTCCCGCCACCAGACCGAGAGCGCACGACACCGCAACAGACCCAGTGCAGACGACCGTCTGACCGCGCACGAGACCTGCCGGAGAATCCGGGGAGCTCGCAAAAAGGGGAACCAGAGCGTCGTGAACGGGGAGCAGCCGTTCATGGGCGAAAACCGGCACCTTCGACAGGGGAACGACATCGCCGGACAGGGCATGGAGTGCCATGCCGAGACTGTATCGAACATATGTTCGATCGCGCCAGACGAGACCTCCGGCGAGTCTCAGGAGGACGAGCGAACGAGGTTCAGATATTCGGCAAAATCCCGCGCACCGTTCGCCCAATGATCGGCTCCGAGGCTGCGAGCGTGCTCGAGATCGCGAATCGCGTGACCGCCGATCACGAGGCGCACTCCCTCATCGACCTGACCTCGCAGAGCCTTCAGCGTTTCTCGTGCACTGTCGAGACACTCATCGGACGAGACGCTGATCCCGATCGCCACCAGATCCTCGACCGCGGCTGCAGCGTGGACGAACGATCGTGCTGGTGTGTCCGGACCGAGATCGTGCACATCCCAGCCTTCACGGCGCAACAGATCCCCCAACATCGCAAGAACGAGTCCATGCCGCTCTCCCGTCGGACCTCCGGTGACAATGACTCCCCGCCGGCGGCCAGGCCGGGAAAAACGCGGACTGAGTTGCCCGACGAGTCGAGTGGCAATCGATGTGGCAAGGTGCTCCACCGCAATGTCGATCTCTCCCTTCGACCAACGATCACCGATCGACCTCAGCACTGGGGACAGGATCTCCAGATACACCTCGTCCACATCGGCGCCGGCAGAAATCGCCCGTTGCAGAACATCGGAAGCTCCGCGTCCGTCGCCGGCGATCAACATTCGCTCGAGTTCGACCACATAATTGCCACGACGCCGAGCGTCGGACGAACGTCTCTCTTCCCGGCCCGATCCGGTTCTCAGACTGCGCCGGTTCTCATTCATCTCCTTCTCGGCGAGGAATTCTGCGAGCGCCCGGGGACTCACCTGCCACACTCCGTGAATCCGACTCGCCTCCAGCCGCCCCTGGCGGACGTATCGGTACACCGTCATGTAGTGAACCCCAATCTTCGCTGCAACCTCATCGAGAGTGAGGGCAGGAGCGGAGTCCAACCTGTGGGGCACGCCGAAAGGTTAAATCTGCAGCGATCGTTCCTCCCCGTCGGGCTGGGTGAATTTCTTGCCGTTCAGATGTGACGCCTCACCGTCAGCCGAGACACAGGTCGACCTGTTCGAGGAGATCGAAACCCCCTCGAGGTGATGTCAGCGGGAATTCCACCGCTCGCGGGCGAGACGGCTTCGTTCGATGAGATGCGCTGGAACCCGGCTGTCCACGGCAGGACCTCCAGCCGAGTCCGATGGCGTCGCTCCTGCAGCAGACTCTTCCGGGGCCACCAGATCCTCGAACGCCGGAGGTTCCATACCGGGCTTCCAGTACTGATACAGATCGCGTACGACATCGGCAAGACCGTTGGATGACTGTCCGTGAACGAGGTCGACGGTGATGATGTTCTGATACACGTGTACACGTGCGACCTGACCGGTAGCGAAGAGTCGCCGAGCCAACTCTGCCGAGGACGTCTGCGCCGAAGCCAGCCGAGCCGATGACTCGCTCGATGTGAAGCTCTCATGCCCCATCCCCGACAGGCTTCGATTCGCTTCGAAACGAACGACTCCCGCACGACGACTCGGCTTCTCCGTCACAACGACTGGTTGACCCATGCCGTCAGATTAGCCCCAGTCACTGTGTCGTCGATACCGGATCGCCGATACTGGGTCGTCGATCAGAACAGTTTCTCGGGCTCGACCTGGGTCGACTTCCGAGTCCTGCGTTCGATGCCGATCCACGGTACGAAGTTGTCGACGAAAGCCCATGAACTGCGATGAATCGCCGACAGCCCGTACCCTTGCAGAGCTGTGCGGTGCCAGTGGCACGGGTAACCCTTGTTGGTATCGAAACTCCACGCCGGAAAGTCGCTTGCGATTTCACGCATGACTCGATCTCGTGTCACCTTGGCGATGATCGACGCAGCCGAAATCGACAGACACGTCGTATCTCCTTTGACGATCATCTCGACGCGATCGACGTTCGGAGAAACGAAGTCCCACTTGCCATCGACGACTGCCGCATCAGGCGTTGCGCTCAGTTCTCGGCAGATGTTGGCGAGGGCTCGGCGCGTTGCGAGGCGCTGGGCTTCGGCCATGCCGAGTTCGTCGCATTCGATGTGCGAGGCGAATCCGACCGATGAAGCGGTGCACCAGGCAACCACATCCTCGAACATCGCCTCACGCTTCTTTTCACTGATGGACTTGGAATCGCGGATTCCCGGCATGTCCCCTGAGTCCGGAATGACAGCCATCCCGACACACAGCGGCCCTGCCCATGCTCCCTTTCCGACCTCGTCGACTCCGACGACGATGCGATGGCCACGAGCGCGCAAATCGTCTTCGCGTGCGCGGTTCGGGATCTCCCGACGGTGGATCCCGTCAGTCGTCACGGAATCTCCGACAAGCAGTGCCCAGCATCAGCGCAGTACGAATCGAGACGAGCCATCCACGACCCGGCCGATGCGCCGGAAGGGTGAATCCCCTGTGAGCAACTCGTCGATGTGCGACGGATCCACAGCAGCGAGCAATCCACCCGACGTCTGCGGATCGAAGGCGATGATGTCGTGAGCCTCGGTCGCGGAGCCAGTGACTTCGACATGACGTCCCACAGCCGACCGATTGCGAGCATCCCCTCCTGTTCGCACACCGCGTTCGGCAATCTCGAGTGTCTCTGGGTAGAGAGGCAACGTATCGACGTCGATCTCGAACACGCACCCGGATCGCTCCGCCATCTCCCATCCGTGTCCCGCAAGGCCGTACCCGGTCACATCAGTGACTGCGTGCACCCCATCGATGCTGTGCAACAGCTCACTTGCGCGCCTGTTCAAGGTGCGCATTCCTTGGATCGCCTCGGCCTTGGCCGCGGGAGAACCACCCGCAAGCACGAGACCAGTCCCGAGCGGCTTGGACAGAACCAGCACATCTCCCGCACGTGCACCGCCCTTGGTGAAGATCCGATCCGGGTGTACGAGCCCTTGAACAGCGAGACCGAAGATCGGCTCGGGATTGCGGATCGTGTGTCCACCCGCAACCGAACCTCCTGCAGCAGTCACAACTTCGGATGCCGCCGCAAAGATCGCAACGATCGCTTCTCGCGGAAAGTGCTCGGGGAAAGCTGCGATGTTCACAGCCATCAGAACGCGTCCTCCCATGGCGAAGACATCACTACATGCGTTGGCTGCCGCGATCGCACCGAAATCCTGAGGATCGTCGACCAAAGGTGGAAAGAAATCCGTGGTGCTGACGAGGGCAAGGTCGTTGCTCACCCTGTACACGGCTGCATCATCGAAGGGAGCTAGTCCGATGAGCAACGCCGGGTCACTGCTCGCGGGTAGTTCGTCGACGAGCCCGGACAGCAGATCCTTACCCCACTTCGCGGCGCAGCCTCCGCAACTCGTCCATTCGGTCAGCCGCAATGTCGGCGAACCTGCCGAGGAACCCACTGGTGTGTCAGCCGTCGACATGATCGAATCCTAGATCTCCGGGCAACTACGGTGACCTTCGTGGCAGATGCAGACGATCCCACTTCGACACGTGATGATTCCGGCGCCATCCGATGGCCTCCCATCGGTGAGCAGACCGATGAGATGGTGCGCGCAGCATTTCCTCTGCGGTTCGGCCTCACCGAAGGAAAGGTCGCTCTCGTAACGGGATCGGGCAGGGGTATCGGTGCTTCGATTGCCGCTCTGTTCGCCGCCGAGGGTGCAGCTGTCGTGGTGTGCGACCGCGACATCGATGCTGCCCGCGAAGTCGTCCAAGCAATCCAGTCTCGAGGCGGAGAGTCGGTACCCGTTGCCGCAGAC
The DNA here is from genome assembly GCA_044233375.1 of Ilumatobacteraceae bacterium. Taxonomy (GTDB): domain Bacteria; phylum Actinomycetota; class Acidimicrobiia; order Acidimicrobiales; family Ilumatobacteraceae; genus Casp-actino8. Next base: position 3,981 of record JBIIKC010000011.1, on the reverse strand, counting down.
GTGACCCAGGAAGACGAAGTTGCTGCGGTGATGTCGACCGCCATCGACAGATATGGCCGACTCGACTGCGCGGTCAACAATGCCGGCATCAGCGGTCGCTTCGGATCGTTCATCGACCTTCCCATCGATGAATGGGAACAGATGATCTCGACGAATCTGACGAGCGTGTTTCTGTGCCTGAAATACGAACTCGGAATCATGGCAGCTCAGGGATTCGGCTCGATCGTCAACATCTCCTCGGGTGCCGGCATCGTTGCAGCCCCTGGTCTTCCCCACTACACAGCAGCAAAACATGGAGTCCTCGGGCTGACGAAGTGTGCGGCACAGGAGTACGCGGCCAAAGGCGTCCGTGTCAATGCCATCCTGCCGGGAACGACTCGCACCCCGATGATCGAGTCGTTCATCAACGGCGATCCCGAGGTCGAGCGAATGGTCAGCCGGAGAATCGGCCGTGGATCTCTCGGAGAGCCCGAGGAGATCGCCGAGGCGGCGGTATGGCTGTGCAGCGATCGGGCGAGTTTCGTGAGCGGCGAGTCACTTCTCGTCGACGGTGCGACCATCTGCCGCTGAGGTCGCCAACCGCCCATCGGGTCGAGACGACCCAGCGACTAAGGTCGAGGGTGATGTCGGTGCTTCGCAAAACCCTGCATCGCGTGTGTCCTTCCCCGCTTCGCCCGAGTTGGCGACTCCGTCACAACTGTGTCGCTGCGCACCGTCATATCTGTGTCGCTGGGCTCCGTACCATCTGTGTCGCTGCGCTCCGTCATATCTGTGTCGCTGCGCTCCGTCATATCTGTGTCGCTGCGCTCCTTGGCTCGGTCGCAATCGGGTGCTCCGGGGGCGACGAAAGTGTCGAGACCACTGTCGAAACGACGATTGCGACCACCACAACGGTCGAGCCGACAACGACCACGACCGTTGCGCCGGCACCAATGTTCGGAGATCTCAAGAGTCCCTGTGGTCCCGCCGGTGAATCCGGCTCGCCGACGATCGCTGAAGGTCAAAATGGCGCCGAATCATTGAAATTGGGTGTTGCCAACGACCACGGATTCGCCGGAGCGGAGAATCCGACCATCGAAATGCTCGATTCGGCCCGCGCCTTTGCTGCGTGGTGCAACGCCCAAGGAGGGATCCGCGGACTTCCCATCGAGATCATCGACCTCGATGCCGCAGTGACCGGTGTTCCGCTCGCCGTGGAACGTGCGTGCGCGGAGGTCTTCGCGCTGGTTGGCGGCGGATGGACCCTCGACGACCAAATGTTTCCGAGATTCCACGAGTGCGGACTCGTATCCCTTCCTGCATTCACGACGACCGCTGCTGCTGCGATGGGCAACGGAAAGATTCAGTCGATCCCGAATCCCATCGATCGCGACTCCACAACATGGCTGCGATGGATCGCCGATTCGTACCGTGATGCTGTGGACGATGTGGCAATCGTTCATGCCGACCTTCCCGCAGTGAGTGCACTCGCCGACAGACTGGCCGCCGCAATGCAACTCGTCGACGGCTTCGGCGAACCGGTGACCGTCACATACGACCCTGCCATCACCTACGACCCAGGTGGTTCGACGAGTTGGTCCGACATCGTTCGTGAACTCGCTGCGGGCAAGATCACAGCCGTGTCGTTCATCGGAGACCCGTCTCAGCTCGTTGCGTTCGCAACCGCGATGAACGCTGCGAACTTCGTGCCTGCTGTCGTCTTCGGAGAGAACAACCTCCTGAGTCCAGTTGTCAGTGAGGCTGTCGGAGTTGGGTCGTTGGCAAATCTGCGAGTTCGCACCATTCATGCTCCCCTTTCCGAGCCCGAGACGTCTCCGGCCGTCTCGTCGTATCTCGACATGATGCGCACGCATTCACCGAATGGCCGGATTGCTGGGCTCGGACTGCACTCGGTCTCGGCGATGTTGCTCTTCGCAACGGCAGCCAATGCGTGCCTCGACTCGGACAACAATGTTCTCGAGCGTGAATGCATCCTCTCCGCGGCAAAGGGCACCACCTCATGGACGGCCGGAGGGCTTCATTCGGCGACCGATCCCGGCGGGAATTTGCCGTCCCGGTGCACCATCATCATGGGAATCGACAATGGCATCATGGGGATCGACAATGGCGGTTGGTCACGAGTTTTTCCCCTCCTCGGATCATCCGATGACAATGCAAATGGCTGGTTCTGCGACGATGAGAGCATCGTCCCCATCGAGGGCGTTTTCGGCGACGCATCGAGCGGCGTCGACCCGTCACGACTGAACTGATACACGGCAATGCAGGACCTTCTCACCTTCACGATCATCGGCTTGTCCACCGGGGCGATCTACGCGGTGGTCGCAAGCGGTCTCGTGGTGACCTACACGGTGTCGGGCATCTTCAACCTTGCGCATGGTGCAACGGGGATGCTCGCCGCCTTCACGTACTGGCAGCTGCGATTCGACTGGGATCTGCCGGCGCCGGTGGCATTGTTCATCACGTTGTTCGTGCTGTGTCCTCTCTTCGGAATGCTGACCGAGAGAATCGTGATGCGTGGCTTGCAGGGGACGACCGAAGTGGTCCGGCTCTCGGTCACTGTCGCCGTGTTCGCATTCGTCGTCGGACTTGCGAACTGGATCTGGCCGAGTGACGCGAGCCGCGAGGCCTTCCTGCGCTTTTTCGAAGGCGACGTCGTAGCAATCGGCGGAATCAACATCAGTTGGCACAAGATCATCACATTCGTCTTCGCAATCGGGGTTGCCGTCGTCTTGCGCCTGCTTCTCTTCAAGACCCGAATGGGAATCGCCATGCGAGCCGTCGTCGACGACGACAGCCTTGCCGAGCTGAACGGAGCCCGACCCGATCGCGTTGCGATGTTCGCCTGGGCTCTGAGCGCATCACTGGCAGGTCTCGCTGGAATTCTTCTGGCCGGCGAGCAGCAACTCAATATCGAACCTCTGGTACTGCTCGTTGTGAATGCATACGCAGCAGCAATCATCGGACGACTCGGAAGCCTGCCCCTGACCTTCGTGGGCGCAGCGATCCTCGGACTTCTCGACGCCTACTACTTGATGCTGTCCGACGAGTCCTGGTTCCCCGAGAGTGTGCTCGGATTGAGTCTGACGGGCCTACGAGCATCGATCCCGACGCTCGTCCTGTTCATCGCGCTCATCAGACGACCGCTGACACGCCTGCGGTCCGGTTCGATTCGCGTCCGCGAGACCAACCGTGAACCCCAATGGCGGACCTCGGTCCTTGGAGCACTCGCACTCGTCGTCATCACAATCGGCATTTCCGGCATGCTCACCAGGTCGAACACCCTGCTGTTGTTCAATGCCTTCACATTGGCTATCGCTGCTCTGTCTCTCGTTCCCCTCACCGGTTACGCAGGCCAGATGTCTCTCGCTCCGCTGACTTTCGCCGGTCTCGGAGCGATCGCAATGGCGAAACTTCCCGGCGACGGAAACCTGATCACCTTGGCCATGACGATTGCTGTCGTATCAGCAATCGGAGCTCTTGTTGCCTTACCGGCTCTTCGTTTGTCGGGGATCTACCTTGCACTTGCCACAGCCGCTTTTGCCGTCCTCGTGTCGAAGCTCGTCTTCAACCAACCTCAGACATTCCAAGGTGGCAACATCACCGTGCCAGTTCTCGATCTGCCGCTGGTCGAGATCGAGACGCCCCGAGGTCGGCTGATCCTGATCTCGTTCGCGTTTGCTCTACTCGGGCTCGCAGTGGTGTCGTTGCGGCGAAGTCGGCTCGGTCGCCGTCTCATCGCCCTCAAGGACTCACCAGTGGCGGCGGCGACACTGGGCATGAACCTCACCGGTTCGAAGCTCTCTGCATTCGCCATCTCTGCTGGCATCGCCTCGTGTGCTGGTGCACTCGCTGGTGACAAGGTGAGCCCTCAGCAGTTCGATTTCATGCAGAGCCTTCCCGTCGTTCTTCTGGCGGTCGTCGGCGGCGTCGGCACGGTAGGTGGAGCACTGATCGGCGGCATGCTGCTCGGAGGAAACTCGG
>JBIIKC010000267.1:0-2931 GCA_044233375.1 Ilumatobacteraceae bacterium | reverse complement strand
GCATCAGGTCCTGCATTCAGCAAGATCTCCATGACAACGGCTACAACTTCACCAGTTGGAGGCATACCGCCGGACTTGAACTGCTCCGAGTCGGGTGACGACTCGACCGAAGTACCATCCTTCACGACTCGAACCGCAATCCAGTGGTTTGGGCGCGCTGAACCGTGCAGACGGCACGACGGGTCGCCGTCGTCGAGCGCGCGAGCGCCGTCATGTCCGGCTGAGCACCTCACCACGAAGTCGTCCTCCGACGCGCGTCAAGACGACCGCGACAACGACGAGAAGCAACCCCGAGACGATGATCAAGAGAGGAGCCCGTCCTTCTCCGGGGAAGAAATGAGCGATCAGCCATGGAATGAACACCAAGACCCCCACGAGGCCGAAGACCGACATCAAGGCTCGACCAGGTCGTGACCCATAGGCGATGAGGCTCATCGACGTTGCCAAACCGAACAGAGTTGCGAATCCAGCGGACTGGCTGCCCGTGATTGCGGCACCTCCCACGATCATCGCTCCCGAGAACAACAGGAAGACGAACTGCATCCTCAGAACCGATGCATTGACAAAGACGATTGTGCTCACACCTGCCGACCAGAGGACGAGTCCGGTCACCAGACCAGCCTCAGCCGCAAAATGCACAAGGGTCATCGGTAGACCTTGAACGAGACCGAGAAGGCCGACAATGCCCAGGATCACTGGGGTCGGTGACGGCAATGTCACGGTCTTGATTGCCGCTGGCGTGATGAGAACCAACGCACTCATCACGACAAAGATCAACCCAGGGCCTCTCCAGTCGGCAACCGTGAGATATGCACCGACAACCACCGCCAGTGATCCGACGAGGTGATTGACACCAGCTCGCACATCACTGCGCAGAGCAGTGGCAATCACCAATGTCGCCCCTGCAATCCACACACCGAGTCCGCTGAAACCAACTGAAGCGAACTCTCCGATCGCCGTTCCGAGCGCAACTGCAGCCGCAGTCAGCCCCGTGAACTGTTGGACAGGTCGCAGCCGTCCGCCCCAGAGCGAAAGACCGACGATCGACGATGCAATGGCACTCGCGAGCCAGCGCTGACGAATTTCCGACACGTCGAGGACGACATCGCTGAAGACCCACGCGCCGATACCCGACGCAATCGTGCCGAGACACCAAAGAAATGTTCGAAGCCTGACCATCTCTGAACTACGCCGCTCGGGAATCAGAATTCCTGCGACGATGAGAACCATCGACGAACCGAGGGGAACTCCTAGGCGCACGCCATCGGAGAAGTCGGTCCAGAACTCTGCAAGCAGGACAACGACGCCAACGAGTCCGAGGATGCCGCCGAGATAGCCAAGAGCCTCAGCGATGACGTGAACGTTCGCTCGTTTTTCGACAGATTGAACTCCTGGACTGCTCGCACTGCGTTCGAATGCTCGAACCGACTCCGCCACTTCCGCAGTGACCACCCCAGCATCTGTCCACCGCTGCAGCAGTGCTTCGACATACCCAGGGATCGCCGATTCTCCGCTTGGATGTGGCTCGACCGCCTCTCGAACCACCGGCGACGTCTGCACCGGCTTCCTCCTTGTCCACATGATTGCAGCGATAACGATGCACATGAGCAGAACAGCAATGAGGATCAAGAGCCCTCCCTTTTCGGTTGTCCTTCACGCTAATGCGAGTCACGCTGATTACGACTCTCACAGTTCGCATGGGAGCGCGATCAGTTCTTCACTCGATTCCCGCGATCTGTGTCATCGTCTGCAGATCAGACCCGGAAACGGAACCTGCGACAACTATTTCGAAAGAGAATCTGTATGAAATGGCGAGTCCGAAGTCAGGGCGATTCCGTCCATCGTTCCCTTGTGAATCGTCCAGTAATTCGCATGTTTCCCGTCGACGGAATACGAATCAAACCCAGCCGTGCTCGCATACCGACGCAGTTCACCAGACCTGCCCGATCCCGGCTCGGTCTCCTCGGGTAGTCTGAAGTTCGATATCCACCTTCTCCGCATTTGCCACCATCATGACCGCCACCCATCACCGCAACCTCCTCATGTCCGCAGTCGGCCTCATTGCAGCTGGGTGCCTCATCGCTGCCGTCTTGTCCAGTGGCTCTTCTTCCTCCCAGTCGAGTTCGCCGACGTCGATCACGGAGTCGTCCGACCCCGCAACGCTCGACCAGACCGGCGCCGAACTCGTTCAAACTGCTCTGGATGACATCGACGAAGTTGCCCTCGAAGAAACCGAACCGTGCCAGATGAAACCGAGCCCTCTCGGACAGGGGGCGAATGGCAACAGCGTGAAGTGCCTCCAGGAGGCTCTCGTTGCATCCGGTTACCTATCGGGACCGATTACCGGCACCTACGAAGTTCGAACTGCCGAGGCCGTCAAGAAACTCCAGCTCGAACGCTCCCTGTATGTCGATGGGGTTGCGGGTCGCGAGACCGGAATTTCTCTGGGAATTTGGCCTGAGGAGCCGCTGAATGTTGTCCGTACACCGGCGCCAGCACCTGGAGCAGTCGACCTGATGGGTTTCCCCCTGTCGTCGGTTGCTTCAGCAGGCGCGGAAGCTCCACCTGTCCCGGCGGATTCAGGTTCTGGGCGCCGTCTCGTCTACGAAAGAATGGGTCAACGCGTCTGGGCTATCGACGAGAACGAACAAGTCGTTCGCTCCTGGCTCGTATCGGGCAGCAAGTACGGAAACGAAACCCCCGGCAAACACGAGGTGTACAGCCGGTCAGATGTCTCCACTGCATGGAACGGCAAAGCCTTCCTGTACAAGATGGTGCGTTGGTTGAAGACCGACGTCGGTGCAATCGGATTTCATGCTCTTCCGGTGCGCGTCGATGATGGAAGCCTGTACCAAACCGAGGAAGAACTCGGCCAGCGCCTCTCTGGTGGATGTCAGCGACAGGCGAATCTCGATGCCGACTTCGTCTGGG
>JBIIKC010000223.1:0-3260 GCA_044233375.1 Ilumatobacteraceae bacterium | reverse complement strand
CGAAGCGGGCTACGTGGGTGAAGACGTGGAGAACATTCTTCTCAAGTTGATCCAAGCCGCTGACTTCGACGTCAAGAAGGCGGAGACCGGCATCATCTACATCGATGAGATCGACAAAGTCGCTCGTAAGAGCGAGAACCCATCGATCACTCGGGACGTCTCTGGGGAAGGTGTGCAGCAGGCTCTTCTCAAGATTCTGGAGGGCACGGTTGCGTCCGTGCCACCGCAGGGTGGCCGCAAGCATCCGCATCAGGAATTCATTCAGATCGACACCACGAACATCTTGTTCATTTGCGGTGGAGCCTTCGCCGGCCTCGACAAGATCATCGAGCAGCGCATTGGCCACAAAGGTGTTGGATTCCACGCAAACGTTCGCACGAAAGCGGAAAAGGACGCAGGTGAGCTGTTCGCTCAGGTCCTTCCCGAAGATCTCTTGGCTTTCGGTTTGATTCCCGAATTCGTCGGGCGACTTCCCATGGTCGGTGCCGTGCACAACCTCGATCGCCCAGCACTGATCAAGATCCTCACCGAACCGAAGAATGCGCTTCTCAAGCAGTACCAGAAGTTCTTCGAGTTCGAGGACGTGGAACTCGAGCTCACTCCCGAGGCATTGGACGCGGTTGCCGAACATGCACTCGAGCGGGGGACCGGCGCTCGCGGTTTGCGAGCGATTCTCGAAGAGACTCTCTTGAACGTGATGTTCGACCTTCCGGGTCGATCCGATGTTGCCAAGGTCGTCCTCGATCTCGACGTGATTCGCGGTCGTGCGCAGCCGACGCTCGTTCCTCGTGCACCGGTGCGTGCAACACGGCCGCGTCGTGCGGCTAGCTGACCTTCCAGGAGATCCTCGGTGAACTATTCCGAGGCTTTGGAGTACCTCGACGCACATGCAACGTACGAAAAGACGGGTCGCATCGAGTCACCTTCTCTCGAGACGATCACGCGCCTGTGTGCTGTCATGGGTGATCCCCAACATTGTGCACCTGTCATTCACATCACGGGAACGAATGGCAAGGGCTCGACTGCTCAACTCGTCACTCGACTGTTGATGGCCTCGGGATTGCGGGTCGGCACGTACACGAGCCCCCATCTCGAGCGAGTCAACGAGCGAATGGCGATCGATGCAACAGCGATCTCCGACACGACTTTTGCTGATCAGATTTCTGCAGTTGGCGATCTCGAAATTCTTGCTGGTGTTCGTCCAGGATATTTCGACATCTGCACTGCGGCGGCGTTCCGCTGGTTCGCGGATGAAGCCGTGGATGCGATGGTGATCGAAGTCGGACTCCTGGGTGCATGGGATGCAACCAACGTCGTCGATGCACGCGTTGCGGTCATCACGAATATCGGACTCGATCACACCGAGTTCGCGGGTCCGACACTCGCAGACATCGCCCGCGAAAAGTCCGGAATTGTCAAGAGCGGCAGCGCAGTCGTATGTGGCGAGACTCGACCGGACATCGTCGAGATCATTCGCCGAGCTGGGGGGGCATCGTTCCTTTTGAGAGGTGTGGACTTCGACGTCGACGCGAATCAGTTGGCTCTCGGAGGTCGAATGGCATCTCTGCGCACTCCCACAACCATTTATCCTGACGTGCTCATTCCTCTGCATGGACGGCATCAGGCCGACAATGCTGTTGTTTCGTTGACCGCTGTCGAAGCGTTCTTTGCGAGACCACTCGACGTCGAGGTCATCCAGGAGGCGTTTTCCTCTGCTCGGATGCCGGGACGCTTCGAAGTCCTCGGACATCAGCCTTTGGTGATCGTCGACGGCGCACACAACGCCGCGGGAGCCGACGTGTGCGCATCGGTGTTCTTCGAGGATTTCGATCCTGCTGGGGCACGGGTTCTGGTTGTCGGGTGTTTGCGTGGCAGAGACCCGGATGAACTGCTCGCAGCACTGCGCGCCGACGAATTCGACAGGGTCGTGTGCTGCACTGCTCCGTCTCCGCGGGGGCTCGAGGCCGAAGAAGTGGGGAATGCAGCACATCGACTCGGCTGTGATCGAGTCGTAGTCGTCGCTGACCTCGAATCTGCTCTTCGAACTGCCTGGGTGGGGGCTGGACCGGACGATGCAATTCTCGTCACCGGATCCCTGTATGTGGTTGGGGCAGCGAGAGTCCACCTGCGATCGATCCTGCCCTGACGGTAGGATCGAAAGCCATGTCTGACCGCACCCTTGTTTTGTTGAAGCCCGACGCCGTCGAACGCGGCCTGATCGGCACGATCCTGAACCGCTTCGAATCCAAGAACCTCAAGATCGTCGCTCTCGATCTGCGCCACCTCGACCAGGACACGCTTGCCCGTCATTACGAGGAGCACGTGGGCAAAGGCTTCTATTCCGAACTGGTCGAATTCATGTCCCGAGGCCCTGTAGTTGCGCTCGTGGTCGAGGGGCCCGAAAACACCTGGGAAGTGGTGCGCACGATGATGGGCGCAACGAACCCTCGATCGGCTGCCCCTGGCACGATCCGTGGAGACCTGGGAATCTTGTTCACCGAGAACTTGGTACATGGAAGCGACTCTCTGGCTTCGGCCGAGAGGGAAATCGGCATTTTCTTTCCCGGTCTGTAGTCGATTCGGAAGTAAGTAGAATTCGAGCGAGATGTTCGAGGACACTCGAACATCGGCGTTGTAGGAGGCTCTGGCCATGGCCCGGAACAACCCGCTGGCCCTAGGGCGAGACATAGCGATCGATCTCGGCACAGCCAACACGTTGATTTACGTGCGTGGCATGGGTGTCGTTCTCAACGAACCCTCTGTGGTGGCCGTCGATGTCGCGGACGGGCGCCTCGTGGCCGTTGGCATGGAAGCGAAGCGGATGATGGGTCGCACGCCAGGGCACATTCGCGTCGTGCGACCGCTGAAAGACGGCGTCATCGCCGACTTCGACGTCTGCGAAAAGATGTTGCGATACTTCATTCAACAGATTCACGGCAGTCGCTGGAGCAAACCACGAATGGTGATCTGCGTCCCATCCGGAATCACCGGTGTGGAACAGCGAGCAGTGCAGGACGCAGCCGAGTACGCGGGGGCTCGGCGTCCTGTGCACATCATCGAAGAGCCGATGGCGGCGGCGATCGGTGCCGGTTTGGCGGTTCACGAGCCGACGGGAAACATGATCGTGGACATTGGAGGTGGAACGACTGAAGTCGCGGTCATCTCGCTCGGTGGAATCGTGACGGCTCAGTCTCTGCGCGTTGCTGGAGACGAGTTGGACGAGGCGATCATTTCGTACCTCAAGAAGGAGTTCTCGGTAG
>JBIIKC010000010.1:0-13047 GCA_044233375.1 Ilumatobacteraceae bacterium | reverse complement strand
GCGCTGTTCGTTGCCCTCATCGGTGGTGTGGTCGGTTACCTCATCGGTGGAGGGCCGACTTCGTCGATCATCGCCCTCGTGATCGCTGCTGGTATGGCCTTCGCCTCCTATTGGAAGTCCGACTCGGTTGCTCTCGCAGTCAGCCGAGCCAAGCCCGCCGACCCCGAGACGTATCAACGGCTGCACAACCTTGTCGAAGGTCTGTGTATCGCAGGGGGACTTCCCAAACCGCGAGTGTTCGTGATCGAGGATTCCGCTCCCAACGCCTTTGCGACGGGACGGAACCCGCAGCATGCGGCGATAGCGGTCACGACAGGTCTGCTCGAAAAGATGAATCGGGTGGAGCTGGAGGGCGTCGTTGCGCACGAACTGTCGCACATCCGCAACTACGACATCCTCGTGTCGACACTCGCCGTGACTCTGGTCGGGACAATTGCAATCTTGACCGACCTTTCGATTCGCATGATGTGGTGGAACGGTGGGCGGGTCTCTCGAGACGGAGATCGACAAGGCGGTTCGAATCCACTTGCTCTCGTCGGGTTCCTGCTGTTGATCGTTGCCCCGATTGTTGCCCGTGTCATGCAGGCTGCAATGAGTAGACGGAGAGAAACCCTCGCTGACGTGTCTGCGTGTCAGTTGACACGGTATCCACCAGGTCTGATCTCCGCCCTCGAAAAACTGCGCGACGACACGACGACGACCCATTCGGCGTCGATGGCGACTGCTCACATGTGGATCGAGCAGCCACTATCCGGCGTGCGTGACGAAGGTCGTCTCAAATGGGTTCACGGTCTCTTCGACACACATCCTGCGCTCGATGACCGGATTGCCCTCCTGAAGGATTTGTAAGATCTTCGTACCCCCGGCTTGTACAAGGACATCAACGTGAAGAATTCATCTCCCGCATCAATGGTCTCAAGAATAGGCGCAACTGTCATTGCCTTCGGTTTGGTTCTCGGAGCGTGTGGAGGAGGGAGGACGTCGGTCATGTTGACGACGACGACCGTACCCGCCCCGGAGACGACTGCTGCGCCAACGACCACCACTGAGGCGACCACGACGACCACGATTCCGCTGCCGAAGGCGCCCCTCACCGGTCTTCCTACTGCTGACCAAGCGGTGTTCAGTCGACCAGCCGTCGTCGCCAAGATCGACAATCATCCCGCTGCGCGTCCTCAAAGTGGTCTGGTCGAAGCAGACATAGTTTTCGAGGAGAACGTCGAGGGGTGGACTCGATTCGCTGCGGTGTTCCATTCGCAAGGATCGGATCCGGTCGGACCGATTCGTTCCGGTCGAACCCAAGACGTGGATCTTCTGACTTCTCTCAACAGTCCGTTGTTCCTGTGGAGTGGCGGGAACCCTGCCGTCACCAAGATGATCAACAATTCACCACTCGTCAACATGAGTCCGTTTGCCAAGGGCACAGGTAGCGCGTTCTATCGCGCCGAGGACAAGGGGTCTCCGCACAATCTGTTTTCCAACACGAGCAAGATCTGGGAGCTCGGTGCCGGCCGCGGTGGAATTCCCACTCCTGTGTTCGAGTATCGAAGTGAAGCCGATGTCATCAACGGCGACGATGTCGTCGGCGTGAAGGTCACGATGGACGGGGACATGCGAGCGTCATGGGAATGGGATGCTTCTGTCGGACGCTTCATGCGAATGTTGGACGGCAAGAGACACAACGACCCGAACGGCAATCTCGTCAACACTGACAACGTGATCGTCATGGTCTGCGTCTACCGTCGCAGTCAGATCGAGAGCAGGAGCCCGGAGGCCGTGACAACCGGTACCGGAGTCGTTTGGGTCTTGACGAATGGCAAGGTGATCGAAGGAACCTGGAGTCGGCCAGACAGCGCTGCGCCTTGGACCCTGACCGATGCAGCCGGCAATCCGATCAAGTTGACACCGGGACGAACATGGGTCGAACTGATCAGAGAAGGACAGGCTGCACTCGTGCCAGCGGGGGCAACTCTGGACAGCATCGCGTGGCCAGCCTGATCGGTCGACATCAGAAAGTGCGGGGTCCGCTTCCATGGTTGGACACTCGTTGTGAATGAATACACGGCAAAACCAATTCGAAGCAGCAGGGTCCACGGTTAGCCTGTCGACATGTCATCGGACAAGGTGCTCGCTTCGAACGCAGTAGTCGGATCATTCCCAGTCAAGAGGGGTCTCGCCGAGATGCTCAAGGGGGGAGTCATCATGGATGTCGTCACCCCCGGGCAAGCCAAGATTGCGGAAGATGCTGGTGCGTGTGCAGTCATGGCACTCGAGCGGGTTCCTGCTGACATTCGGCGTGACGGAGGGGTCGCCCGAATGAGCGATCCGGAAATGATCGAGGGAATCAAAGAGGCTGTGTCGATTCCTGTGATGGCCAAGGCACGTATCGGCCATTTCGTGGAGGCTCAGATACTGCAAGCCCTCGGTGTCGACTTCGTCGACGAAAGTGAGGTTCTCACTCCGGCTGACGAGGCTCATCACATCGACAAATTCACCTTCACTGTGCCCTTCGTGTGTGGAGCAACCAACCTGGGCGAGGCGCTACGTCGAATCAGTGAAGGCGCTGCAATGATCCGATCCAAGGGTGAGGCCGGTACCGGCAATGTGGTCGAGGCGGTCCGGCACCTTCGCTCGATCATTGGCGACATCAGGAAGATCACCATGGCCGATTCGGCCGAGCTCTTTCATTGGGCGAAAACTCTTCAGGCTCCGATCGGACTGGTTCAGGAAATCGCTCGTACCGGACGACTGCCCGTTCCGTTGTTCTGTGCGGGAGGCCTCGCGACACCAGCTGATGCTGCTCTTGCAATGCAACTCGGAGCCGAAGCGGTCTTCGTCGGTTCAGGAATTTTCAAGAGCGACGAGCCTGCTGCTCGAGCAAAAGCCATCGTCGAGGCCACAACCCACTTCGACAATCCTGAGATGTTGGCCAAGGTCAGCCGCGGTCTCGGTGCGCCGATGACAGGTATTGGAATGGATGAGATCAACCAGCGGTATGCGGAACGGGGTTGGTGAACACTTTCTCTGGGACTCCGGAAAGTGTGGAGGAAGCCGAGATGTCGGACGACACTCGACTCTTGGTCGGGGCTCTCGCTTTGCAGGGTGCCTTCGCAGCCCATGAGACGATGCTGCGTCGGCTCGGTGCTCGAACCCGCCGCGTGCGAACCTCCGAAGATCTCGTTGGCCTCGATGGATTGATCATCCCGGGCGGAGAAAGCACCACGATGAGCAATCTGCTCGTGTCATCGGGAGTACACGCAAGTCTCGTACGTGCCATCGGAGATGGTCTGCCCGTGTTCGGTACATGTGCTGGCATGATTCTTCTCGCCTCGCGGATTCTCGACGGGCGTGATGACCAGATCTCCCTTGGCGCGATCGATATCGAGGTACGTCGAAACGCCTATGGCCGTCAAGTCGATTCGTTCGAGACCGTTCTCGAAGTCGCAGAGGTGGACCACCCGGTCCCTGCGGTCTTCATCAGAGCGCCTGCGATCGAAACTCGAGGAAAGACGGTTGAGGTGCTTGCGAGCACGAGTGATCGTCCGTGCCTCGTCAGGCAACAGCGGGTCATGGCAAGCTCCTTTCATCCTGAACTGACACAGGACACCTCTATCCACTCGATCTTTCTCGACATGGTTCGCTCATCGATCGACGGCGAGTCTTTCCGTGCGACGCAACGGTCTACAGTTGGCGCGTCCCCGATTCAGGAGTAACACAATGTCCGGGCATTCCAAATGGGCAACAATCAAACACAAGAAGGGCGCAGCCGACAAGGCGCGCGGCAAGTTGTTCGCGAAGATTGCCCGACAACTCGAGGTTGCTGCTCGGCAAGGTGGGGGAGATCCCACGGCCAACGCCACGTTGAGGACCGTCGTGCAGAAGGCCAAAGCAGCGCAGATGACGAACGATGCAATCGATCGAGCCATCAAGCGGGGAAGCGGCGAAGCCCAAGGTGACGACTTCGAGTCGATCATGTACGAGGGCTACGCGCCGGGAGGAGTTGCGATCATGGTCGACACCCTCACCGACAACAGAAACCGAACCGGCGCCGATATCCGCAACATCTTCTCCAAACTCGGCGGAGCCATGGCGGAGCCCGGGGCGGTCGGATGGCAGTTCTCGCGTCGAGGTGTGATCTATGTGCCAGGCTCGGTCGCTGAGGACGACGTCCTGACCGTAGCTCTCGAGGCTGGAGCACAGGACATTGCGCGAGACGGCGAGTCGTGGCGGGTGACGACGGAGCCGCAGGACGTGTACGACGTGAAGGGAGCCATTGAAGCGGCGGGAGTGGAAGTGCAATCTGCGGAATCGACCATGGTCTCGTCCACTGTGATCGCCATCGAGGACTCCGAAACTGCGCAGAAAGTACTTCGAGTGATGGAAGCCCTACAGGACAACGACGACGTTCAGGATGTCTACGCCAACTTCGACATCAGCGACGAATTGATGGATCAGATCGACTGAGCTTGTGGGCAAGTCCCGCTGTTGAAGTGAGATTCAACAGGTGATACCTCGTACTGTCCGAGGATGATGACAGCGGCGCTACTGGCGCATTGGGTAGAGTGCGTACGCATGTTCGTATCCGGAACAGATCCAGCACCTCCGGCGCCGGGAGTCGTGTCACCCAGGCGAGTTCTCGGCATCGATCCCGGATTGACCCGTTGTGGTTACGCGGTACTCGAGAGCACCGGAGCGAACTCTGTTGCGCCTGTATCGCTCGGGGTTCTACGAACAACGCCCTCGGAGTCGACTGCTTCGCGACTCGCACAACTCCATATCGATATCGAAGAGTTGATCACTGAATTCGAACCAGGCGCAGTCGCTCTGGAGCAGGTCTTTTTCCAGGTGAACGTTCGCACGGCAATGTCCGTTGGGCAGGTGAGTGGAATCGCCATGGCGCTTGCGGTTCGCCATGGTTGTTCGGTGGTGGAATACACCCCGAACCAAGTCAAGGAGTCCGTCACGGGTTGGGGTGGAGCCGACAAAGAACAGGTCCAAAAGATGGTGCAGGCTCGGCTCCAGTTGACACGTCCACCTGAGCCAGTGGACGCGGCCGATGCCGCGGCAGTTGCGCTGTGCTTTCTCGCGAGTGAACCCCTCCAAAGTCGTTTGATCGCGTCGGGCGCGCACGTCGTACACGGTCGAGTTCGGGCCAGGTGAGGTGGAATCATGATCGGCTCCCTCAGAGGTCGCGTCCTCGAACGTATCAGTGACCAACAGGTGCTGATCGAAGTACATGGAGTGGGATACGTCGTTTCGGTGACCCCCAGGACTCTGGCCGAACTCGAGCCGACGACCGAAGCCTTTCTCCACGTTCATCACCACATCCGGGAGGAGAATCAGACGCTGTACGGGTTCTTGTCGCGTGACGAGAGGGTCACGTTCCAGATGCTCGTGTCCGCCCACGGAGTCGGTCCCACGTTGGCGCTGGCTGTTCTGGCAACTCACGAACCGGGCACGTTGATGGAGATCATTGCTGCACAGGACATTGCTGCCCTGACACTGGTTCCGGGCGTGGGCAAGAAGACTGCTGAGAGGCTTCTCGTCGAACTCAAGAATCGGGTCCTGCATCTCGACAGCCTCACGGGTACATCCGGTTCGTTCTCCTCGAGTTCAACTGCTGACGTCCGACAGGCACTGTCCAACCTCGGTTACAGCGAAGGCGAGATCCGCGAAGCAATGCGTGGCATCGATGCGAATGCTTCGAGTAGCGATCTGCTGCGGGAAGCCCTTCGAGTCTTGGGAGTTCGCCGTGCGTGAAGAGTTCGTCGATCCCAGGATTCAACCGGAACTTCTGCGACCGAAGGTCGAGGACGTTGTCGAGGAATCCGAGGAATCGGGTCTCCGCCCGAAGTCGCTGTCGGAGTTCGTCGGCCAGAGAGAGTTGAAGGAGAAGTTGACCATTGTGCTCGAGGCGGCTCGCCGTCGTTCGGAGGCTGTGGATCACCTGCTCTTTGCAGGTCCCCCCGGTCTCGGCAAGACGACTCTTTCGGCGATCATTGCTGAGGAAATGTCCGTTCGCCTGCACATCACCTCTGGTCCCGCTCTCGAACGGGCAGGAGATCTCGCTGCGATACTCACCAAACTCGAGCCAGGAGACGTGCTCTTCATCGACGAGATCCATCGTCTGAACCGGTCTGTCGAGGAGATTCTCTACCCGGCAATGGAGGACTTCCAGTTGGACATCATCGTCGGCAAGGGTCCGTCGGCGTCGAGTATCAGACTGTCCCTTCCTCGATTCACCCTTGTCGGAGCGACAACTCGTACCGGCTTGATAACAGGACCCTTGCGTGACAGGTTCGGACTGGTTGCCCGTCTCGATTATTACGAGCAGAGCGAATTGGAATCGATCGTGAGTCGAGCCGCACGCATATTGAATGTCGAGATCGACGACGATGGCACACGCGAAATCGCACGTCGTAGTCGAGGCACACCCCGAATCGCCAACCGCCTCCTGCGTCGCGTTCGAGATTTCTCACAAGTTCGAGCCACGGGTCGCATCGATGCAGGGACTGCTCGCGACGGCCTTGCAGTGTTCGGGGTGGATGAGCGCGGTTTGGACAAAGTCGACCGCGCCATCCTTGGAGCACTGTGCGTTCAGTTCAGTGGTGGTCCAGTTGGACTGTCGACGTTGGCCATCAGCGTCGGTGAACAGAGCGAGACAGTCGAGGACGTCTACGAACCATTCCTGATCCAGCAGGGTTTTCTCGCACGTACCCCGCGTGGCCGAGTAGCGCTGGCCGCGGCTTGGGAACACCTCCGTCTGAATCCGCCCGCTTCTGGTATCCCGGAACTCTTCACCTGAATGCACGTTTCCGATTACGATTACGAATTGCCTGCCGATCGAATTGCGCAGACTCCTGTTGAGCCGCGTGACCTTGCTCGGCTTCTTGTCGATCGTGGTTCGGGTCGATACGACCACCGTCGAGTACGTGATCTCCCGGAATATCTGAAGCCTGGGGATCTGGTCGTCGTCAACGACACCAAGGTGCTTCCTGCTCGGTTGAACCTGGTGCGCTCCACGGGAGGAGCAGTGGAGGTACTTCTTCTCGAACCTCTCGACGAATATTCGCGGAAATGGGTAGCTCTCGTTCGTCCTGGAGGTCGCCTCAAAGATGGGGAGTTCCTCCGCCACCAACGAACTGGTTCGGAAGTCTTGTTTTGCGGACGACGAGACAGTGGTGATTCGTTCGAGGTCGAACTCTGTCACGACGGCGACGCTCTCACCTTCATCGAGACGATCGGCAAACTGCCCCTCCCGCCGTACGTGACGTCAGAAGTGAATGACACTGCTCGGTATCAGACCGTGTACGCGCGTCGTCCTGCTTCGACTGCTGCACCGACAGCCGGTCTGCATTTGACTCAAGAGCTCATTGAACTTCTGCGTCGCAAGGGCATCGAATTTGCATCTGTCGAGCTCGTCGTCGGTGTGGACACTTTCAGGCCGATTCAGACCGAAGATCCACGAGAGCACGAGATCCACTCCGAGTTCTTCTCGGTGCCGGAGAGCACTCTCGAACTTGCGGAGAAGGCCGAGCGGGTGGTTGCGATCGGAACGACAGCGGTGCGTTCAATGGAGAGCGTTGCAACGTTCGGCGAATTGAGCGGACGTACGCAGTTGTTCATTCACGGTGATTACGAATGGAAGATGGTCGATCTTCTCTTGACGAACTTTCACATGCCGCGCACAACGTTGCTACTTCTCATCGACGCCTTCACGAATGGAGGTTGGCGTGAGATCTATGCCGCCGCCTTGGCACATGAGTACCGTTTTCTGTCGTTCGGAGATGCCATGTTGCTGGAGCGGCGTGGATGAGCGGCTGTCGAGGAGTTGAGCAATCGTGAGACCTGTCCAAATGCAGATCGAAGCGCAAGATGGTGCCGCGAGATGTGGGACAGCTTTCACGGCGCATGGATCGTACGATTTCCCTTGCTTCATGCCCGTTGGCACCCGTGGAGCCATCAAATATTTGAGCGCAGCCGATTACGAGTCCTTGGGAGCACGGATCGTTCTCGGCAATACCTACCACTTGATGTTGCGGCCTGGCGCCGATGTCATCGAGTCATTCGGAGGACTGGGAAAGTTCTCCGGCTGGTCCGGTCTGACGTTGACTGACTCCGGTGGTTTCCAGGTGTTCTCCCTACAGCCAGATGTCGACGACGAAGGAGTCACCTTTCGTTCGACGTACGACGGAAGCACCCACAGATTCACTCCTGAATCAGCGGTCGAAGTTCAGACGAAATTGGGAGCCGATATCCAAATGGTGCTCGACGTCTGTCCGGCTCTGCCGTCTGCAGACGGGGTGATTCGCCGGGCTGTCGAACGAACGGCGGCATGGGCGGCTCGGGCACGACGTGTGCACGAACGGTCCGATCAGGCACTTTTCGGAATCGTTCAAGGCGGGATCTCCGAGGACTTGCGCCGGGAGAGTGCCACTCGGACTGTCGAACTCGATTTCGATGGATACGGCATCGGGGGATTGTCGGTGGGCGAGACTCGACAAGAGATGCTCCCGGCTCTGGCGGCTGCCACCTCGATCCTCCCGAGCGATAGGCCTCGATATTTGATGGGCGTCGGCGATCCAGCATCTCTCGTGGAATCGGTGGCCCTCGGTGTCGATCAATTCGACTGTGTGCTGCAGACACGCCTCGGTCGACACGGAACGGCACTGACTTCTCAGGGCAAATTGCACCTGAAGAATGCTCGTCACATCCTCGATGATTCTCCGATCGACTCGGATTGCCGATGCGAAGTGTGCAAACGGCACAGTCGGGGCTACATCCGGCACCTCTTGCAGGTCGGTGAGCCGACTGCATCCCGTCTGATCAGTCTGCACAATGTCGCCTGGACTCTCGACCTGATGGCTCGAATGCGGGCTGCAATCCATTCCGGAACCTTCGACTCCCTGCGGAGGGGAATTCTGGAGGTTTGGGCCTGAGGGCGAGTGGGCGGTCGCTGACCCCTCCATCAGGTTCGTCCTACTAACATTGCTCTGGCTCGGAAACACCGGGTGCACCTCGCTCGAATCACTGGAATACACCACCATGACCTCATCTTCATTCCTCTCGCTTCTCGCCTCCACTTCTGCTTCGGAGGATCAGGCTGGTGGGAGTTTCCTTTTCACCATTGGATTCATGGTTCTGATCGGCGGCGCCATGTATTTCTTGATGATTCGGCCCCAGCGTCGAAGACTGCGCGAAACACAGGAGCTTCAGCGGGCGATTCAAGTCGGCGACGAGGTCATCACCAACTCGGGGGTGTACGGATTCGTGAACGCAATGGACGGCGATGTCGTCTGGCTCGAAATTGCCGACAACACGGAGATCCGCGTCGCACGAAACTCATTGCTGCGTCGTATCAACCCATCGGTCGAACCTGCTGGCGGACAAGTTCCGGACACGTCCGGCGAAGGCGAGTGACAAGTTGTATTCATCGAAACGACTCGCCTGGTCGCTTGCGCTTCTCCTGCTGATTCTCGTCGGCGCAACGACTGGGAACGTACTGTCCGACAACACGCCAGCTCTCGGTCTCGACCTGCAAGGTGGCGTCGCAGTCACACAGGAACCGGTAGGTGAATTCAGTTCCGAGAGCCTCGACGTGGCGGTCGAGAGAATTCGCGATCGAGTCGACTCTCTCGGAGTTGCCGAACCGGAAATCATTCGTCAGGGCGATGCTGTGGTTGTCAATTTGCCAGGTATCGAAAACCAAGAGGAGGCTATTCGTCTCGTTCAGGTGACCGGTGAAATCCTTCTCAGACCAGTGCTGACTGCTGCGCCACTCGCAGTCACCGAGCCCGGTTCAGCATCGTCCACGTCGTCTTCAACGACAACGGATTCGACAACGGCTGAGTCATCGACGACTGCTCCCGGCGGTCCGTCTCGATCTGTGAATCGGGTCAACGGAACCCAGCCGCCGACATCCACGACCGAATCCACTGCCACTTCCACTTCGTTGCCGTCACCGACAGATCCTGTCGGTGCGTCGTCGAGTATTCCACCTGTCGACCAGAGTGGAGACCCGAACGACCCGGCAGCGATTGTCATCGTTCAGAACGTCGATGGTTCCGAGATCTATCAACTGGGGCCGTCATTCGCGACTGGTGAAGTGTTCACGGACGATGCAACCGCGGACATCATTCAGGGCTCGTGGGGTGTGCGTGTATCGCTCAAGTCCGGAGCGGAGGGCTCCGATCTGTGGAACATCGGTGCGGCCCAGTGCTTCTCACGAACGCAGATTTGCCCAACAGGGCGGATGGCAATCGTTCTCGACGGCGTTGTTCAGTCGGCTCCATCAGTGAACCAGCCCAGCTTCTCAGGCGGAGTCGACATCACGGGCAACTTCCAGGAATCCGAAGCCCGGGAACTCGCTCGGGTGCTCAAGAGTGGCGCTTTGCCGGTCCGTCTGGCCGTCCAGGCTGTTCAGACCGTTTCACCAACCCTTGGTGGTGATTCCTTGGACGCAGCGATCCTGGCAGGACTCGTGGGAGTGGGTCTCGTCCTGCTGTTCATGATTCTCTACTACCGATTGATTGCGCTGATCGTGGCAGTGGGAATTGTCGTTGCTGGTCTCGTGCAATGGAACGTGATCTCGCTGCTGTCACAGACGAACGGACTCGCTCTCAGCCTCGCTGGAATTGCCGGAATCGTCGTTTCTGTCGGTATCACCATCGACTCGTACGTCGTGGTCTTCGAAAAACTCAAGGACAATCTTCGAACTGGCCGCACCCTTCAGACTGCATCGGACAAGAGCTTCGCCGCAGCTTGGAAGACCATCGTGACTGCAGACGTCGCATCGTTGATCGGCGCTCTCACCCTGTGGTACCTGACGGTGGGTGCCGTTCGAGGCTTTGCGTTCTTCCTCGCACTGTCCACCCTCATCGATTTGATCGTTGCCTGGTTCTTCATGCGACCGGCGCTGGTTCTGTTCTCTCGCTCGCGTATTGCGCAGGGGAGGACCTTCCTCGGAGTCCGGGCTCCCAAGGGTGAATCAGAACTTCTCGGACAGGGGGCCTCATGACGTCGAACACTGACACCAAACCCGGGGTGAGCCAGCGCAGTATTTTCTCTCGGCTTGCAGCGGGCGAGACTTCGTTCAATTTCTTCGGTCGGAGGAAGATCGCCTTCGCTCTTTCGCTGGGACTCGTCGTAGCGACGGGTGCGTCTTTGCTCTTCCAGGGCCTCAACCTCGGACTCGATTTCAAAGGTGGAGTCGCTTGGCAGGTACCAGTGACGGAGACAATGGACTCCGAAATCGCGCGCGAGACGCTCGAAGACAATGGAATCGAATCAGCAAATGCCAAGATTCAGGTCTTGGACAGCGGCTCGGTTCAATCGATCCGAATCCAAGTGGGAGACCAATCCACGGAGTTGCGTGAACGAGTGGCCCAGGACCTTGCTTCTCGCGCAGTCGTCGAGAATGAGGACGTTTCGGTGAACTCCGTGAGTTCGTCCTGGGGACGATCGATCACGGAGAAGGCGGTGCGAGCACTTCTGATCTTCCTGGCCTTGATATCGGTCTATCTTGCGTGGAGATTCGAATGGAGGATGGCTGTCGCTGCAATCCTGGCTGTTGTCCACGACGTGGTGATCAGCGTGGGTATCTACTCCTTGTTCGGATTCGAAGTCACGCCAGCGACGGTTGTGGCTTTCCTGACGATCCTCGGCTACTCGCTGTACGACACGATCGTGGTTTTCGACCGTGTCCAGGAGAACGTGACACGATTTGCGGGCTCGAGGATGTCCATGGGAGACGTCAGTAACGTCTCGATGAATCAGGTTCTGATGCGCTCGTTGAACACGACGATCTCATCGATCCTTCCCGTCATCTCGATCCTGGTACTCGGAGCAGGAGTCCTCGGGGTGGTCAGTCTGCGTGAGTTCTCAGTCGCACTGTTCGTCGGAATGCTCACTGGAGCGTATTCGTCGATCTACATCGCGACCCCGATATTGACGATTCTCAAGCAGCGCGAACCGGCATTTTCGTCTCTGCGAGGTCAGTTGATGTCGAAAGCCGATCTCCAGCACATGGTGTCGACAAGTAACGCATCGACGCGTGCGCGGCGTCGCCCGACCACAAGTTCCCAAACCACTGCTTCGGAGACCGTTGCACCTTCGGCCACTACGGTCCTCAATCACCCACCGCGTCCGCGCAAGAAGAAGAGGCGTTGAGGAGCCCTCATGGAAAACCTCATTCGCTCGATCGCCGACTACCCGACACCTGGAGTCACATTCAGGGACATCACACCGCTTCTCGGAAACGGACCGGCGCTTCAGAAGTCTGTCGAGGATCTTGCCGCACGCTTCAGAGACCTCGAGGTGGACAGGGTCATCGGGATCGAGGCGCGAGGATTCATTCTGGGTGCTCCGATAGCGGTCGCCCTCGGAGCCGGTTTCGTGCCCGTTCGCAAAGCTGGAAAGCTTCCATGGGCAGTGGTGCGCGAGGAATATCAACTCGAATACGGCAGCGACAAACTCGAAATGCATCGCGATGCGATTCATCCGGAAGAGAAGATCCTGGTCGTGGATGACGTCCTCGCCACTGGTGGGACTGCGGCAGCCACCTGTCGCCTGGTCACGGCATTGGGTGGCCGGATCGTTGCACTCGCAGTTCTCATCGAAATCGAGCGTCTCGAGGGGCGAAGCCGATTGGGAGACGTCCGAGTCGAATCCTTGTTTCGGTACTGAATTCTGGATGCTGATCCCGACCACGGGCTCCTTCGACGGGTTGTAGTGGTCCAAGCGGGGGTCGTCTGCTCGATCGATCCGAATCGAGGGGTTCTCCTGCGATAATGCTCATGTGTCGACTGTGACGAGGCTCCTTCCCTGGCGGCGGCAGCACAGCTCGCCAGTCGACGAGTTGAGTCCGGTCCTGAACTCCTTTCGCCGGCAGCATCCGCGGTCGACGACGTTCTTGATGACGAAAGCCTTCGAGACTGCAAGAGCTGCGCATGTCAATCAGACCCGGCGAAGCGGCGAGGGATACATCAACCATCCGGTCGCCGTCGCAAAGATCGTCGCCGATATCGGATTGGACGAAACGACAGTTGT
>JBIIKC010000222.1:0-3282 GCA_044233375.1 Ilumatobacteraceae bacterium | reverse complement strand
TGGGGACGCGGACTGTGAACAAGCGGGAAACTCCTGTGCAGAACCCCGCGTTGTCCACCGGGGGTCGGTGCGCGACGTCGCACCCTGTGAACAGCTGTGGACGCCAGAGCGCGGGTGAAATCGTGACGGGCGTTGGCCAATCGCGCCTTCATCCACAATCCACAGCACTTATTACTAGAACTATCTTTCTTCATCATCTCGAGATGACAACAATGGGGGAGTGCGACCATGCAGTTCACGTGTGAACGACAGGTCTTGGCTGACGCTCTGGGAGCTGCGAGTCGAGCTGCGACCGGTCGAGCAACGAATCCGACTTTGTCCTGTGTACGGATGGTGCTCGCAGGGAATTCTTTGCGGATAACCGGTACCGATGGGGACCTGACCATCGACGTTGCCATCGAGGTGGCAGGTTCGAAAGATGGCGTCGTCCTCGTTCCAGCCAAGCTCGCGAGTGATGTCGTGCGCTCCTTGACTCCCGGCCGAGTGTCCTTCACCGCCGGATCCGAAAAAGTCGAGATCTCGGCGGACAAGGTGAAGTTCACGGTGCCTCTCGGGGTCGAAGGGGATTTCCCGAAATGGACCGGAACGGTGGGCGAAGGTGCACCTATGCCGTCGAAAGACCTCGCCGAGGCGTTGCGCCAGGTGGTTCGCGCGGCGAGCACCGACGAAGCACGGGGCGTCTACACGGGCGTCCTTCTGACCGGCGTCGACGGAAAGTTGCGTCTCGTGGCTACGGACTCGTATCGCATGGCCATTCGAGACATCGATGCGGCGGTCGTCGCTGACGGGGCACAAGTGGTGATCCCCGCTCGCGCTCTCGGCGAACTGCAAAAACTTCTCGGTTCCGCGGAAAACGTGTCGATTTCGCTCACCGACAATGACGCGACGTTCGAGGTCGGTTCGATTCGGTTGGTCACTCGTCTGTTGGTGGGTGCCTTCGCCGACTATCTCCGTCTCATTCCGGCCAGTCTTCCGAACACCCTGACGGTGAACAAGGACGCAATTCTCGAAGCGATCCGCCGCGTGAAACTCGTTGCTCGAGATCCGATCGGCACACCTCTGCGTCTCGAGATCACTGGCGATGGCATCACCTTGCGGATGGTCACTCCCGACAGCGGCGAGGCAGTCGAACAGATCGAAGGAGTCGTATCCGGCAACGACATCGAGATTCGCTTCAACAACGAATTGTTGTCCTCCGGTCTCGACGCCGCCGCAAGTGATGATGTCGTCATCCAGACGAGCGAACCCGGAAAGTTGGCGGTCATCCGCGGAGAAGGATCCGACGCATTCACGTATCTGCTGATGCCGTTGAAGTCATGACCGTGTCGAGATGTTCGTAGAACGCCTCGAACTCGTCGATTTTCGCAACTACTCGAGCGCAGTTTTCTCCCTGTCGCCTGGGGTCACGGCGGTCATCGGCCGTAATGCACAAGGAAAGACCAATTTGGCCGAGGCCATGTCGTTTCTCGCCACACTCGACAGTTTCCGTCAATCCCCGACCGTGGCGCTCGTGCGGGAGGGAGCGGATTCAGCGTTCGTTCGTGCGGTGATTCGACACGAGGACGGCCGTGAGGTCCTGATCGAAGTGCACATCCCCCGACAGGGCCGAACGTCGGTTCTCGTGAACAAGCAGAGACTGCCTCGAACTCGTGATCTGCTCGGTGTTCTGCGGGTCACCGTGTTTTCACCCGACGATCTGGAGCTCGTCAAAGGGGCACCGTCGGAACGGCGACGGTTCATCGATGATGTCCTGGTCGATCTGGCTTCCAAGAACGACGCCCTTCGTCTCGAACTCGACAGAGTGTTGCGCCAACGGAACACATTGTTGCGCCAAGCGAACGGGCGTCTCACCGAGGAAATCGGCTTCACTCTCGATGTGTGGGACGAGAAACTTGCTTTGTCCGGAAGCGAACTCGGGCAGGAGAGGGCGACCGCGATAGCCCAACTCCAACCCGTCGTCGAGGAGGCGTATCAACAGCTCGCCGGGGAGCGAACGGCGATCGCACTCGAATACGAACCGCAATGGAGACGATCTGGTCTTGCTGCAGCCTTGAAGACATCGCGCACTGATGACGTTCGGCGCGGTGTGTCGACTGTCGGACCCCATCGTGACGACATCGATTTCTTCATCGGCTCGCTACCGGCGAGAACTCACGCAAGCCAAGGGGAGATGCGCTGCCTCGCGTTGTCCCTTCGCTTGGCTGCCCATCGACTGATCACCGACAGAGTCGGCATGACCCCACTCCTCGTCCTCGACGACGTCTTGTCCGAACTCGACCCCCACAGGTGCGCGGCTCTCCTCGGCGCCCTTCCGGCCGGGCAGGTCGTTCTCACCACGGCAAGCGAGCTTCCAGGATCCGCCCGCCCGGATTCGGTGATCACCATCGAAAAAGGTTCGACGGTCGATCGAGACCAGTTCAGTTCTCCCGAAATGTCCCGCGATGGCGCCTGATTCCGATCCCCGCCCGATTTCCGATGGGATCGAACGCCTCCTGCGATCCCTACGCGGAGGCGAACGGCGAACCACGGTCACCGTGTTCAGTCGATGGACCGACCTCGTGGGTGACGGGGTGGCGGCCCATGTTCGTCCCTTGAAACTCGATCGGGGCACCCTGATCGTCGAGGTGGACGATCCGGCATGGGCCACGCAGATCAAGTTTCTCGAGGAGGACCTCCTCAGCCGTCTGCGAGAATCGGGGGATATGGGTGTGCAAACCCTGTCCGTGCGCGTTCGACGGCGACGCTGACATCTCACCGATTCCAGCCTCACCGAATCAATCGGTTCGGATGACGCTGTTTCGAGACCTGACCGTTCGAGACATGCCTGATGACCGTTCGAGTGCCCTCAGTCGGGTCGGACCGGCGAGTATTCTCGGGGTGTTGTGCCGACCCGTGTGATCACCACTATTGTCGCCCCCGCTGTGAGGGTCCGTCCCACACTTCTTCCGACCCCAAATCGATCGATGTCGTTTCACGTCGTTCATTGACCCCTGAGGACAACGTGCCGAGTAAAGCCACTGCGAAGTCGAAACCGAAGAAGGTCGTCGCGAAGAAGGCGGCGAAAGCCGTCTCAAAGACGGCGGCCAAGAGCACGTCGAAAAGCGCGTCCAAAACGGCGTCCAAGGCTGCAGCGACAAAGAAGCCAGCGACGAAAGCGAAAGCGGTAGCGCCGAAGAAGGTCGTGTCAGCGAAGCCGGCGCCGGTCAAGGCTGCCTCTGGGGGGTCTCCCGCACGAACGACCTCATCGACTGCAGTGAGCACCGATTACGGCGCGAAGGACAT
>JBIIKC010000220.1:0-3297 GCA_044233375.1 Ilumatobacteraceae bacterium | reverse complement strand
TCAGCCAGGACGTCATAGCCATTCTGCGCCGAACTGGAACGACAACCCTGCTGGTCACTCACGACCAACAAGAGGCGATGTCGATTGCCGATCACGTCGTCGTTCTCCTCGAGGGCCGCGTAGCCCAACAGGGGTCGCCATCGGAGATCTACGATTCTCCGGCATGTGCACGAGTCGCACGATTCATCGGTGATGCAAACCTCCTCAGCGCTCTTGCCCACGACGGTGTCGTCGAGCACGCACTCGGAGCCGAGGCGTGGAGCGGTCCGAGCGGCCAGGCGACCATTCTGTTGCGTCCCGAACACATGGTGCTCAATCCATCGGATGGAACAGGTCGTATCGGCGTGGTGGAGGGACGTTCCTATTTCGGTCACGATGGAACACTCGTTGTGCGCCTAGCCAATGGCGAACTGGTGACTTTGCGGGTTCCCACCGGCCAACTCGCCGACATCGGTGACAGTGTGCGTGTCGGGTACGACGGCACAACTCGCGTTCTTCCGAACTGATCACGTAGATCTGCGCAGAACGACCCCTCGGTTACTTTCGTCCGAATCCGAACAGATGTTGCCCAACTTTTCGCATCTGGATTTCTTCGGCTCCCTCAGTGATCCGGTAGCGACGATGGTGTCGGTAGATGTGCTCGAAAGGCATGTGCCTGCTGTACCCCACGCCACCACACGTCTGCATGGCTCGATCTGCCGCCTCGCACACCAGGCGATTGGCCCGGTAATTGCACATCGCGACCATGTGCGTGAACTCCATGAAACCCGTGTGGGAAGCGTCGTCCTGTTTTCCATCCATCAGCCAAGCCGTGTAGCGGATCAACTGGCGCAACATCGCTGCCTCGGTGTGCAGTTCGATGAGCGGGAACTGAATGGCCTGATTGCTCGACAACTTCTTGCCCCATGTCGTGCGCGCATTGGCATAGGCCACAGCTTCATTGATGCAGTACTGCGCTGCTCCCAACGATGACGCCGCTTGACGGATTCGGTTCTCGTGCACGAAATGCTGAGCAAGGTCGAGGCCATGATCGAGTCTTCCGAAAACGGCACTCATCGGTACCCGCACATCTTTCAGCGTCACTTCTGCGTGGTCCGTGGGCATGTTGAAGGTCCACCAAAAGAAATCCACGGAGAATCCAGGTGCATTGGTCGGCACGAGAAATGCCGAGATGCCGATCGGGCTTCCCGGCTCACCCGACGTGCGAGCGAACACGATGTCATGAGTCGCGTGATGCAGTCCGCTGTTCCATCGCTTGACGCCATTGATGACCCATTCGCCGCCATCTCGCACCGCTGTTGTCTCGAGGTACGTCGCATCACTTCCGTGATTCGGTTCGGTGAGCCCGAAGGCCAAGCGCTTCGTTCCGTCCAGGAAACCTGGCATCCACTCGGCCCTTTGCTCCTCAGTTCCAAAGTCGCGCATCATCAGCACGGTTGGAAAATTGCCGACAACAGATGACTCGTTCTGCAAGTCGTTGAACAATCCAAGACCCTTGGACGCCAAATGTTCGCGGATGATTGCCATCTCCAGGTTGCTTGCATTTCGACCCCCGTACTCCTCGGGTAGAGCCAAACGAAGCCAGCCAGCCGCATCGGCTCGTCGACGCATTTCCCGCAGAAGTTCTTCCCACTCGGCGCGTGGAACGCCGCCGTTCTCGAAATCGGTGCGCGCCCATTCGCGACGATGATCGAAGAACCGCTCATTGTCGTCTTTCGCCTGAAGCGGAACGATCTCACGTGCAATGAATGCATCGAGTTCCGACAGTGTCAGCTGAATGTTTTCAGGAATTGCAAAGTCCATTGCCAGACCGTAACCGCCGACAATCCGCCACCTTCAGCCCGGCGTTAGTCTGCGAACTGCAGAACCTGATGCGCGGAGCGTCTCAGTTGCCGTGTTGCCCTCGAACGAACCACATCCCCGAAGCACTGATGGCCCACCCGCATCCGACACCCGATGTTCCCGGCAGATGGCCCCACCTCTACGAAGAGGTGAAGAACTGCTCGTCGAAAGATGATGTCTCGGCGCAACTTCTCTCCGGCCTCGGCAGTGATCACGACCCCAGCGAACAGATCCCCACTGGTCACGTGTGCGCAACGACCTGGATTTTCGAGCCTGGGGGTCGATACGTGCTCCTCGTCCGTCACCGTCTGTTCGGCTGGAGTGCGCCAGGTGGGCACATCGAACCGCACGAGACGAGCAGCGAAGGTGGGTTGCGCGAATTGGAGGAAGAAACCGGATTGACGCGCTTCGATGTCACCTCGATCCTCGACGGACCGGCACTGACCCATGTTTCCGATCTCCCTGGAGACAGACCCCATCGACATTGGAACATCGCTTGGCTCTACACGGCTGAAATGGACAGCCCGCTCGCGCCCTCCGAGGGAGCTCGATGGTGGTCAGTGGACTCACTCCCTGTGGGTCGGCCAGACCTTTCATCGACCGCATCGAGACTCCTCGCGATTCTCGATCGACATCGCAATCGGTGAATCACGAGCAACGATTCATTCGAAACCCCCTGGGAAGGGTTCTGGATGGATGCTCGTGTCGGCGTCGGATTTCGACCCCTAACCTGATGCGATGAACGTTCCGGGATCCGGCAACCCGACCACTTCCCATCCGCTCTCGGTCGAGACGGTGAGTCGCCATCTCGAGGAGCACGGGTATCTTGCCGAACGAGGACTTTCGACCGCTGTTTTCCTGTCCCTCACCTTGCAACGACCCCTTCTCCTCGAAGGCGAGGCCGGAGTCGGCAAGACGGAACTGGCCAAGGTCATTTCTCGCTGGACCGGGGGCGAACTCATCCGCCTCCAGTGCTACGAGGGCATCGACGCGAGCCAAGCCGTCTACGACTGGGATTACTCGAAACAGTTGTTGCACCTGCGAGCTTCGGAGGCAAGTGGTGAAGCCGCGGGGATCAGCACTGACGAACTCGAAAACCAGCTGTACCAGGAACGATTCCTTCTGCGAAGGGCTGTTCTTCGAGCTATCGGGCCGTCAGCTGTTCCCCCGGTCCTGCTCATCGACGAAATCGACAGAGCCGATGACGAGTTCGAGGCCTACCTTCTCGAAGTTCTATCGGATTTCCAAGTGACGATTCCCGAATTGGGAACCTTCACAGCACCCCGTCCTCCGATCGTGATACTCACCTCGAACAGAACACGAGATGTCCATGACGCCCTGAAGCGCCGATGCCTGTATCACTGGGTCGAACATCCCTCGTTCGACCGCGAAGTTGCGATCGTTCAGTTGCGCGTTCCAATGATTGCCACTGACCTTGCACGTCAAGTCTCCGCC
>JBIIKC010000221.1:0-3297 GCA_044233375.1 Ilumatobacteraceae bacterium | reverse complement strand
ATCTCGGTGAACGCCGGTCTGGTGCGAAGAGTTGCTTTTCCTCGTGAAGTGCTCGTCTTCAGCAATGTCCTCCATGCGTGTGTGCAATTCTCGATCGAAATCGGGCTTCTCTGTGCTGTCCTTCTCGTCGCCGGTAGTCCCATTCTTCCGTGGCTACCCCTCGTGATCATGACGAGCCTGCTACTCGCAGTCTTCGCTTCAGGATTCGCCCTTGCGCTCAGCACCCTGTCGGTCTTCTTTCGTGACATCACACATTTGTGGACGATTTTCGTGCAAGTGTGGTTCTTTCTCACGCCAGTGGTGTATTCACCACGGTTGGTCGAGGATCGGGCATCGGAATGGGTTCGAAGCGTTCTCGAGTTGAATCCAATGAGTGCGTTCGTGACGACGTTCAGAGATCTCCTCTACGACGCGACATGGCCCTCGATCGGCAACACGCTGAAGATGCTCGTGTCGGCGGCTCTGAGCATCAGCGCCGGGTGGTTCGTCTTTCTCAAAATGGGTCAGAGACTTCCCGAGGAGGTGTGAACCGACTCGCGGTAGAGATGACGATTAACCTCACTGAGGTCACCGAGGGGGTTTCACGTGTCCAGTCGCCGATTTCGAGAGCAATCGAAAACTGCCGATGAAAACAGCGAATCCGAGTTGGCTCATCAAAATCTCCTTGCGATCAACGCCGACTTACGACGGCAGATCTCGATGCTCGAGAAGTCGACGTCTTTTCGGCTCGGTCGCTCCATCTTCGGCCTCCTGCGGCCACTTTTCACGTTGTTCGGAGTGAAACGCTTCACGGCGAGAATCCCCACGATCGCAATCGAGGCGACGTGGCCTCGATTGAAGGGCTCCGTAACGATCCACCAGCCGATCGCCGACATGATTCCCGTGAAGGTCCGAAGTGACGTCGAAGAGTTGCTCGACGAAGCGATCGATCCCAAAGTGCTCCTGCAGGAATCCGATTCAGGGCCGTGGACGGGACGATTCGAATTCAGGTATCCGCTCGGATTCAGTCCCTTCGAATCGACGAGTCTCGTCGCAAGAGTCGGAAGCATCGAGACCACGGGCGTGCGAACAGGAGATGCCGAACCGGATCGCTCCCGTACGTGCAAGCCAATCGAAATCGCAGTGGATTCGATCCTGTCGATCCATGGTGACCCCGATGAGGTTCGCACGAAGCTTCGGACCAACGGCGCCATTGCCGTGCTGTCGACTTTTCGCAACGCGGATAGGGCGTCAGCAATTCCGAGCCGACTCATCGCAGAGCTGCGAGCCGTTGGGTTCCTGATCGTTGCGGTCGACACATCGGCACGTCTGCCTGAGACCGAACTGGACTGTGATCTGCTCATTCACCGAAAGAACATCGGTTGGGACTTCGCCTCGTGGATGAGCACACTCGCTCGTTTCCCGTGGCTCACGAACGAGTCGTCGCAACTTCTCCTCATCAACGACAGCAATGTCGGACCTCTTCGACCTCTGTCCGAACTCTTCGAACGGGCTCGAGGTCTGGATGTGGACGTATGGGGAATAACAGATTCGTGGGACATCAGGTACCACATTCAGAGTTACTTTCTCCATTTCAACGCCTCGGCTCTTCAAGGTGACCATCTCGGTGATTTCGTCGACTCATTCTCCTTTCCCTCCGCCAAGGCAAAGATCATCGGTTCCGGTGAGATCGGCCTGTCGCAACACTTGATCGGACGTGGCCTACGTCTCGGCGTTCTGTTCCCCTACACGGAACTCGCAGAGACTTTCATACGCTCGTTCACCGACCGAGTCGACCGAGTTCTCCAGTCGCCCGAGAACCAGTTCCAAGCCGAGCAAGGTCTGCTCGGAGACAACGACGAGATGAACTTCCTCCTCGACACGATCGACCGATTGCGAACGTCTGCTCCAGTCAATCCGAGTCACTACTTCTGGGACATTCTCCTGGCCGAGGGTTCACCTTTCATCAAGCGGGACCTCCTCACCAAGAACCCCGATCTCATTGGTGGGCTACACCGTTTGCCCGAATTGCTCTGCGACGACATGGCACGATCAGTCTTGGAGGAAGAGTCACAGACTTGGTCGAGAACTCATCCCGACTTCAGCCTTCCCCTTGCGATGCTCTGGCGTCCGAACATCATTTGACTCCATCTGTTGACTCCACGTCGCATTCGTCGAGAAGAGCCCGGAACGAGAAAGTCCACTCATTCGCTAGCCTGCCGGAGTGGCTTCGAGAGTCGCCGTCATCGGCACGGGATACGTTGGACTGACGACAGGTGCCTGTCTGGCATCTCTCGGTCATCGAGTCACTTGTGCCGATATCGATGTCGACAAGATCGCGTTGCTCAACACCGGGCGCATCCCGATCGTCGAGCGCGGTCTCGGGAACCTCGTCGCCGATGGCTTGCGAACAGGAAATCTCTCGTTCATCGCTGATCCGAAGACTGCAGTTGCCGATTGTGAAATTGCCTTCTTGTGCGTCCCAACACCCCAAGGTGACGATGGATCTGCGGACCTCTCGTACGTTCAATCGGCCGCATCGAACATCGCTTCGCACCTGCCGTTCGAGTCGATCGTCGTCAACAAGTCGACTGTTCCCGTCGGATCGACCAAGGTTGTGGAGCGCTCACTTCAGCGACCCGATGTCAAGGTCGTCTCGAATCCGGAGTTCCTGCGTGAAGGCTCAGCAGTGGACGACTTCATGAAACCCGATCGTGTCGTCGTCGGAAGCGACGATCAAGCCTCGGCAATGAAGGTGGCATCGCTGTACGAGAGCCTCTCGACACGCGTCATCATCACCGACCCCGCATCGGCCGAAACCATCAAATACGCAGCGAATGCTTTCTTGGCCACCAAGCTTTCGTTCATCAATGCGATTGCTGCGATCTGCGAGGGCGTCGGAGCCGACATCAACGACGTCATCGTCGGCATGGGCTCGGACCACCGCATCGGACAGGATTTCCTCAGGCCTGGTCCTGGGTGGGGTGGAAGCTGCTTCCCGAAGGACTCGCGGGCGCTCATCAAGATCGCCGAGACAGCGGGCTATCGCTTCAGCCTCCTCGAAGGCGTTGTTTCCGTCAACAACGAGCAGCTCGACCGAGTGGCTCGCAAGATCGTCACCGACAGCGGCACAAGTCGCACGATTGCCATTTGGGGGCTGACCTTCAAAGCCAACACCGATGATCTTCGTGACTCCCCCTCCGTTGCCATCATCGACAGACTTCTCGCCCGGGGAGCATCAGTCGTTGCCTTCGATCCGACCGTGCCCGAACCACGCCTGGGCGTGCCCGCGGGAGTCCGTCTCGCCGCATCACCTGT
>JBIIKC010000218.1:0-3307 GCA_044233375.1 Ilumatobacteraceae bacterium | reverse complement strand
CCGATCTCACAGGGGCGACAGATCCTGCGCTTCGGGACCTGGCTCGTCGCCTTGCCGGCCGGCTGTTTCTGGATGTGTCGAAGCGCGGACCAGTCGAACCCAGAGGGATCGGCAAGATGGCCACGATGCGGTACCGACCCGAGGCAGGTGACATCGACGTCGATGCTTCACTTTCGGAAATCGTCGACGCAAAGGTGGCTCGCCGAGCTCTCGACGTCGACGAGTTGAGGATTCGCCATTGGGTGCGGCCGGGAACTGCGATCTCGCTGCTCGTCGACCGCAGCGGGTCAATGGGAGGCAAACCGCTTGCCACCTCGGCCATGGCTGCGGCTGCCGTTGCGTGGAGAAGTCCGAAGGACTACAGCGTGATTGCTTTCGGCAAGGACGTTGTTGTGGCAAAGAGCCAGGACGTCTCCAAAGCCGACGAGCGAGTCGTCACCGATGTTCTCGCCTTGAGAGGTTTCGGCACGACCGACCTCGCTGGCGCTCTGCGAACATCAGCCGACCAGCTGTCACGCAGTCGAGCAGGTCGACGGATCACTGTGGTGCTCAGCGATTGTCGAGCAACGGTGGAGGGGGATGTCGAAGCTGCTGCGCGGTCTCTCGACGAAGTGGTGATCATCGCCCCCGCAGGAGACGATCTCGAAGCACGCCAACTTGCAGGGCGTATCGGCGCCCGACTCGCCGTCATCGACGGACCGAGTGACATCCCGTCAGCCATTCGCGAAGTACTCGGCGACTGACGGCGACGAGCCGGTCAGGGTTCACTCAGTCAGCGACAAGATGGATCGTCAGCGGGCAGAATTCCGACGGAATTCGACTCCACGAGTTCGTCATTCGTCGAGTCTGCCGACGGAGCCTCGGTTGCCGGAGTTGCGCCTGCTGTTGTGGACGGGGCAGCGGCAGGAATGGTCGTCGGTTCCACAGGAGCTGACGAGAGGAATGCCTCGCCGCGGAACACAGCGAGGATCGCGGCCATGACCTCGGAGTCGAGTGTCGGCAAGATGACCGACTGACCGCCGACATTGGCCCCTTCGCCTTCGACTTGGTAGGTCCGCATCGTGGCTGGGTCGAGGTCTTTCATCGCAAGTGCAAGTTCGAGGATCTTGCCAGCAGTCAGCTCGCTGTCGAGGATGACGTGTTCGATACCAGCGTCGATGAGCTGCTTGGCGATTCTCGGGCTTCCACTTCCGCGATCGATGGCTTTTTGGATCGCGCGTCGCAAGAAATCCTGTTGACGGGAAATACGGCCGCGGTCCGCATTTCCGTCGGTGACCCACGCCTTCTTCGTCTCGTCGAAGTATCGGAGTTTCCTCGAGCGCACGTAGGCGAGCCCTTCTTCACCGCCGAAGTTGTGACAGCCGGCGGTTTCGATGAGAAGACCGGTGTTCTCGTCCTTGATCGGCGTGTTGAAGGGAACTTTGACACCGCCGACCGCATCGACGATCTGCTTGAACGCGCAGAAGTCGATGTTCACGTAATGGTCGATCTTGATGCCGAAGTTGTCGAAGATCGTCACGATGAGGCGATTCGGATCGTCCCGGTTGAAGGCGCTGTTGATTCGACCTTTTGTCGTCTTTCCGCCGAGGCGAACCCAGAGATCGCGGGGGAACGAAAGAACAGCGGCGGCCTTGGTCGTGGGATCGAGGCGCAGGACCATGATCGTGTCGGCGCGTTCGCCGAATCCGGTTCTGTCGCCGAAGGCTCCGGCGTAGGGAGAGTCGGGATCGACACACGCTCCGTTGTCACTTCCGGTGATGAGGAAGTTCTTCGCAGTGAGGTCGACGACGTCACCCTGTGGACCCGCAATCGGTGCTTGGGGGAGGGTCAGTGCGGTCGCACCGCCGATGATGGACACGACCTTGCGATCGTTCGCCTTTTCGCTTCCGTAGTAGATGACGACGGCAGCGATGAGGCATGCGGCAGCGACAGACGAGTTGAAGACGAGGACGAAACGCTGAGCCCAAGTGCGACGACGCTTGGGCGCAATATCTTGGATCTCGGGCGTGTTCACGACTCGTTCAACCTATCCGGCGGGTGCGGGCCCTGTCAGAGCGCCTGGTCCGGTATCTCAGGTGTCAGCCAGTATCTGTCAGCCAGTATCTGGAGAGTCAGCCGGCGGGGGCAAGCTCCACGTCGACGATGGCTGAAGTGCCATCGGACGCGGAGATGATCTCCCATTGCTGGACGCTTCCTGCCTCGGTGATGTCGGAGCGGACGGATTCGAACATCGCCCGAGTCGATGCATCGCATCGCAAGCGGGCGAGAACGACCGACGTCTTCTGCGACGTCTTTGCTTCGGTCTTCGCCCGCCGGATCTGTCCGAGAATGTCACTCGATACTTCGAGGATCGCATCGGCAGGTGCAGACTCGGACCCGGCGAGTGCAGTCAGTTCGTCGGCAGCAGGCCAGGACTGCAGGTGGATGGATCCCTCGTTCCACCATCGCCAGACCGACTCGGTGGTGAAAGGCATGAACGGCGCGAACAGGCGTTGGAGAGCCGACAAGGCGATCCGCATCGCTGCAAGAGCAGAAGACGCTGCTTCGTCGCCTTGCGAACCGTAGGCGCGACCTTTGACGAGTTCGACGTAATCGTCGCAGAACCACCAAAAAGTCGACTCTGTCCGCTCGAGGGCCCTCGCATAGTCGAATTCTTCGAATGCATCCGTGGCTTCGCGAGCGGTCGCTGCGATTCGAGCGAGCATCGCCAGATCGATGGCATGTGTCGCAGTGGCACCGGCTGCAGGCATCGGAAATCCGAGGACGAATTTCGATGCATTGAGCAATTTCATTGCGAGTTTGCGCCCAACCTTCATCTGCTCCTCGCTGAAAGCCGTATCGACGCCGGGTCGCGCACACGCTGCCCAGTAGCGCACTGCATCGGAACCGAAATTGTCGAACAGATCCATCGGAGTGACGACGTTGCCTTTGGACTTCGACATCTTCTTTCGATCGGGGTCGAGAATCCATCCGGACAGGGTCGTGTTCGCCCATGGAAGAGAGTCGTGCTCGAAGTGAGCGCGAACCACGGTGCTGAACAACCAGGTTCGAATGATGTCGTGTCCTTGCGGCCGTACGTCCATCGGGAAGACTCGCGAGAAGAGATCGTCGTCGTCACCCCACCGGCCAGCGATCTGCGGTGACAGCGACGAAGTCGCCCATGTGTCCATCACATCCGGGTCACCCATGAATCCACCGGGTTTATCTCGCTGTTCGGGCGAGTAGCCGGGTGGCACATCGGTCGACGGATCGATCGGAAGAGACTGCTCGCTCGGAACGATCGGTGACTCGTAGTCGGGTTCACGCG
>JBIIKC010000217.1:0-3311 GCA_044233375.1 Ilumatobacteraceae bacterium | reverse complement strand
TCTCGGCTCGGCGGAATTCTTCGATCTTGCGCTGACGAGACAGTGCAGTCTCGAGCGACTGAATTCGATCGCGCATCGAAGCCGCCTCTTCGTACCTTTGGGCCGAAGACAGTGCATTCATCCGCTCATGGAGGCGCTCGAAGAGCAACGACGGTGAACTCGTCAATGCATCGACAACGAAGCGGACGATTCCTTGATATTCGTCACGGTCGGCAGTTCCCGAGCATGGACATCTGGCAACACCGAGTTGAGCTGCCGAACACACGGGAGCATCCTGGGGTGGAACGTACGAACGACCGAGCCGAGCAGTGCATCTCCTGAGTGGAACGACGGACTCGATTGCTTCGATCACCTGACGAGCGGCGGTGCGACTCGTCAGCGGCCCGATGTACAAGCCGTGACGAGAAGTCGACGGACTCTTGGTGACGATGAGTCGCGGCCATTCTTCGTCGAGGGTGAGTCGCACGTAGCAGTACTTGTCAACCGTTGTACCAACGCGGTTGTACTGGGGAAGGAGTCGTTGAATCAGGCGCGACTCGTAGACGCTCGCGGTCAGTGGATCGGGGGTCGCAATATGAGCGATCGACTGAACCTGGCGCAACATCGACCCCACCTTGCGTCTGGATTCCGACGTGCTGAAGTAACTGCGCACACGTTGTCGCAGGTTTGTCGCTTTGCCCACGTAGAGCACCCGATCACGGCCATCGATGAACATGTAGACGCCAGGACTGCGAGGCAGATCCTCTGTCAGCCTGAGTTTGGCTGCCAGAGGATGAGTTTCCAGGCGTGGTAGGGAAATGAGGTCGTCCAGGCCGAGCACACCGAACCCCGCTGCTCTCTCGATGAGAAGATGGAGAAGGTCGCCAGTTGCAAGTACGTCGTCGAGCGCGCGGTGACTCGGTTGGTGTGCCAGTCGGAGCCGGGACGCAAGGGTTCCCAATTTGCAGTCGGGAACTTCGTCACGAACGAGCCGACGCGCCAGATGAACTGTGTCCACGACCTTGTTGGTCATTGCCTCACGTCCGTCTCGAATCAGGGACGCATTCAAGAATCCCATGTCGAAACGCGCATTGTGAGCAACGATCACGGCATCGCCGATGAATTCGAGGAAGGTCGGCAGAATCGACTCGATTCGAGGCGCTGGAAGGAGCATTGCCTCGGTGATGCCTGTGAGCACGGTGATGAATGGCGGGATCGGGCATTCAGGGTTGATGAGAGTCTGGAACGTGCCGAGGCACTCTCCGCTGCGGTACTTGGCCGCACCGATCTCTGTGATTCGGTCGAAGTCCGATGAGCCACCGGTCGTTTCGAAGTCGATGACGCAAAAAGTGACGTCAGCCAAGGGAGTTCCGATGTCGTCGAACGTCTTTTGACCGGCGACAGCTCCCGACGCCGGGCGACCGGCCCGCGCAGGGTTCGAGCGCGCAGGGGTCGAGTCGTTGCGGAGCACTCCACGAGTGTTCACGAACAGATGTACGGAGTCAAGCACTGCTGGAACCCTATGAACGGGGTGTGACACGTTTTGGGTGTGTCGGGTATCGACTGTGACACCCAGTGGCGGTTCCACGACTCGAACTTCTACGATCCGAACATGGCAGATCGAAGAACGACCGACCACAGTCCCGTGGTTCAAGACGTGGGAGAGAGTTGTTTCGCCTACATCCAACCTGATGGGAGTTGGGGTTGGAGCAATGCTGGACTGGTCGTCGCCGATGGAGCTTCCCTCCTCGTCGACACCCTCTTCGACTTGCACCTCACGCGCAGAATGCTCGATGCCTTGAAGCCGCTCGTGAGCACTGCGCCGATTCGGTCTCTCGTCAACACCCACGCGAATGGCGACCATTGTTACGGAAACCAGTTGATCGAAGATGCGGAAATCATTTCCTCAGCGACTGCGGCCAGCGAGATGACGGAAGTTCCGCCAGCAATGCTCGCAGCATTGAACGCAGACAGTGGAGAAATCGGTGTCCTCTTCCGACGTTTCTTCGGATCCTTCGATTTCGAAGGGATCGACTTGAAGTTGCCGACTCGCACGTTCGAGGGTCGTCTCGATCTCGAAGTGGCTGGTCGCACTGTGGAATTGATCGAGGTCGGTCCGGCGCACACGCGTGGCGATGTCATTGTCCATGTTCCCGATGCGCGAACAGTCTTCACCGGCGACATCTTGTTCATCGGAGGTACACCCATCGTGTGGGCCGGCCCATTGTCCAATTGGATCGCCGCATGCGATTTGATGCTCGGCATGGATGTCGATGTCGTCGTACCCGGTCACGGTCCCGTCACCGACAAACGCGGAGTCGTCGAAGTGCGTGACTACTTGGCGTTCATCGAGTCGGAGGCAACTCGAACTCATGCGTCTGGCATCGATGCCTTCGACGCAGCGCGAGAGATTGCGCGGAGTATGGGCACCAATGGCTCGTCATATGCGAAGTGGGGAGAGTTCGGGCGGATCAGCGTCAACGTGGACACCGTTTACCGAAGCCTCGACTCCGAGCACCGGTCTCCCGATGTCATCGAACAGTTCAGGCGGATGGCCGCGATCGAGACTGGTTCTTGATCGTTCGTCGAGAAGCGAGAATCCAGCCGACGACAACCGCGGTCGCGAAGATGATCCATTGGACGGCATACGAAAGGTGCGATCCCTCGGACAATGTCGGGCGTGCAACCGGCTGCAACAACGGATTCTCCGCAGGTTCGGAAGCGTCCGCGTACAGAGCGAGTGGCAGCACCGTGCCGTCGATTTGTTCGGCGATCCGGTCGATGTCCAAGCGAAAGAACTCTCTGACGTCCCCGTCGGAGGTGTTCAAGTCTGTGGATCGTCGGGCATCGGAAAGGCGAGCAGTTCCGATCACCTTGACGGATCCTTCGGGTGGGCGCGGGACGTCCAGCTCGAGGGGGAGAAATCCGCGCACCACGAGCAGGATCGATCCATCTTCGAGCTCCAGGGGTGTGACGACGTTGAGTCCTGCCCTGCCGCCCTGGCTGCGATTGAGGATCAGCACTTCGTCAGCCGGTTGGTAGGTGCCCGCTGCGCCGACCCGTTGCCACTCGAAATCTGCAGGAGCCGACAAGTCGAGAGCAGTCACATCGACGACTTCTTCTGTGGCGCGCCGTTCGACTCGAGAATTGAATTCCCGTCGTTGGTCCAGTCGATCGAATTGCCACAGGGAAAGGTTCACCATTGCAACGACAGTTGCGACGCACACCACGTGGAAGGCGATCATCTTCGGCCGCAGGAGGGGAGACAGCACGTCGTCACGGTACCGGCGTCGAGCGATCTGCCAGCGGGCCAGCCTCAGCCGGTCAGGCGG
>JBIIKC010000216.1:0-3314 GCA_044233375.1 Ilumatobacteraceae bacterium | reverse complement strand
GAACTCGACCAATACCGCTGAAACTTCATCGCGCAGTGAAGCTGACCAGACCCGCTGCACGACGTCTCCATTCGGGACACGCACTCGAGTCTCCGTCACCGGTGTTCCACTCACCCGTGTTTGCCGAGTCGACGACTCTTGTTCAGGGAAGTGCCACCGGTCTTCGGCGGCGATCGCCCATGAAATGGGTTCCGATCCGTCGAAGAAGTGGACGTCTCCCCATTGCGTGATGGAAGCCCGCCATCTCAGGCCGAGAATCCCCGAGGGAGTGCTCGATTGCCAAGCGTTGCCAGATCGACGGTCCACGCCGCGCCTCAGTCGACTTCGCTCTTGCGGCGACGCTGCATCAAAAGCGCCACGGCTTCGGCCGCGCTTCGGCCTTGATGGCACACCGCGACCACTTGCTCGGTTATGGGCATCTCTACAGAGTAGCGACGAGCCAAGTCGAGTACGGCTGGAGAGCTCTTGACTCCCTCAGCAACCTGGGTCATCGAAGCTGTGATGTCGGCAATCGATTCCCCTTCACCGAGACGGCGTCCGACCGTGTTGTTTCGGCTCTGAGTCGACGAACAAGTGGCGATCAGGTCCCCCATTCCAGCAAGACCAGCGAATGTGAATCCATCGCTACCCATTGCCAGACCGAGACGCGTCATCTCCGCAAGACCTCGCGTGATCAGAGTCGCTCGGGTGTTGTCTCCGAAGCCCATTCCCGCCGCCATTCCGGAGGCGATGGCGATGACGTTCTTCACGACACCTGACACCTCGCAGCCGACGACATCAGGGTTGGTGTACACGCGCAGTGTCGGACGGGTGAAGATTCTCTGTAACTCCGTTGCAATCACCGAGTCGCCAATTGCAACAACCGCTGCTGCCGGCTGTCCTTCCATGATCTCCTTGGCCAGGTTCGGCCCTGTGAGAACTGCGACCGGGTGCCCTGGGATCTCGTCGGAAATGACTTCGCTCATTCTCTTGAGAGAACTCCTCTCCAGCCCCTTCGAAAGACTCACCACGGGGACCCACGGGCGAATGTGCTGAGCAACGGCCGATGCAACCTCGCGAAATCCATGTGACGGGACCCCCATCACTACGACGTCAGCGCCTGCGACCGATCGACCGAGATCCGATGTGATCGAAAGAGAATCCGGCAACGTGAAGGTGCTGAGATAATCAGGGTTGCGACGAGTCTCCTGCATCTCCTCTGCAAGAGATGAACGTCTGGCCCACAACACGGTCGACGTATTCGCAGCGGCGAGCGCTGCAATTGTCGTACCCCACGATCCTGCGCCTATGACCGCAACTTTCATTGCACTCCCCCTCCACAAACCCTGCAACACACCCGTATGCGAGCGTACCTGGGGTCGGTTGACGCAGTCGCCGTAGGCTCGCAGCATGACTCCGTGTGCGCTCGTCGTGCCGTTGCGCAACTTCTCGACTGCCAAGTCCAGATTGAGTGTCAGCATGTCGGGACCTCACCGCAGCAAGCTGGCACGACTGTGCGCTGAACGCGTCCTGGACAGACATGTCGCATGCGCGCGGATCGTGGTATGCGACAGCGACGAGGTGGAGTCCTGGTCGAACAGACTTGGAGTCGAGTCCGTCCGCGTGACAAGCAGCGGACTGAACGCCTCCCTCGAGGAAGCCCTCGCAACCATTCGTAGTCGACACCTCGACATCGATCTGGTCATCGCACACGGAGACATCGTCGAGCCCTCGGGTCTCGACGATGTGATCACCGGTCGCAAGTACCTACCTGGTTCGGAGGATACGTCTTTCCACGACGCTCGCCCCAATGTTGTGATCGTGCCGGACCGGAGACGAGACGGCACCAACGTTCTTCGTTTGGATCAAATTGCCCTCGAGCATTGGAGATTCGAATACGGTCCGGCCTCCTTCGAGAAACATCTCC
Organism: Ilumatobacteraceae bacterium; assembly: GCA_044233375.1. GTDB lineage: Bacteria > Actinomycetota > Acidimicrobiia > Acidimicrobiales > Ilumatobacteraceae > Casp-actino8. The sequence continues at coordinate 1,408 of JBIIKC010000216.1, read as the reverse complement.
GCCAAGCACTGTCCCGGGGTTTGCGAGTCGACATCCATCTGGACGATGGTCTCGCACTCGACGTGGACGTTCCCGAAGATCTGAGGCATCCCCAAGTCCAGTCGTTCCTGAGTGAGCATGCTTTGTTCTCTGACGAAGTATCGAACCCCCATGAATCGATGACGCAAGACCATCGACCGAACGAAAGTGATCTCTCATGAGCACCTCTGCCGATTCCTCATCCGACCGAACCGACGCCTCGAACATCCGTGGCGAAACGGCTGAAAACGATCCGGGCCAACCCCCGACGGTCCGATCGAGAGCAGCCCAGGACATCACCAGCGTCGATCTGCCGACGCCGGCAATCGCGCTTGCTGTCGGTGCGCACCCCGACGACATCGAATTCGGATGCGGAGGAACTCTGGCCAAATGGGCACAGGCCGGCTGTCTCGTCCATCACCTCGTCTTGACCGATGGCTCCAAGGGGACATGGAATCCCGATGCCGATATCCAAGCTCTCGTCTCGACTCGACGCGAAGAGCAACGTGAAGCGGCCCGCCGACTGGGAGCACAGGGCGAGGTTGTCTTTTTCGACCAGATCGACGGAGATCTCGAAGCCACGCGTGATCTTCGCAGCCGTCTCGCTCGGGAAATTCGCCGCTTGAAACCCAATGTGGTTCTTGGACACGATCCGTGGAAGCGGTATCGCCTCCACCCGGACCATCGCGCTGCGGGGTTCCTCTTGTGCGATGCAGTGGTCGCTGCTCGAGATCCCCACTTCTTTCGAGAGCACGGCATTGCTCACCATCGACCCACCCACATGCTTCTTTGGGAGGCTGACGAACCCGATCACGCCGAGGACATCGGCTCCGCCGTCGACATCAAGATCTCGGCACTCCTCGCACACGGTTCACAGTTCGAAAGCACGATGAAGGCAGTCGATCCGGCCGACCTCGAGGCTTTCGCCCAAAGAATCCGCCAGAGAATCTCCGATCTCGGAACACGTGTCGCACGACCAGGTGCGGAATTCTTCAAGAAAATTTCCGACATCTGATGCTGTCGAACGACACGAGTTGTCGAGCGACACAATGTGCCGGAAAATGAGTTGAGCGGGGGCTCTGCCCCCGCTCAATCGAAATCGAACCCGAATCACACGGGTCGATGCACGTGTCTCAGGCTGCTGCCTTCTTCTTTGCTGGAGCCTTCTTGGCTGCTGCCTTCTTGCGTGCAGGAGCCTTCTTGGCTGCTGCCTTCTTCTTCGCAGGAGCCTTCTTGGCTGCTGCCTTCTTCTTTGCAGGAGCCTTCTTCGCTGAAGTCTTCTTGGCTGCTGCCTTCTTCTTTGCAGGAGCCTTCTTGGCTGCTGCCTTCTTGCGTGCAGGAGCCTTCTTGGCTGCTGCCTTCTTGCGTGCCGGTGCCTTCTTGGCGGTGG
>JBIIKC010000215.1:0-3335 GCA_044233375.1 Ilumatobacteraceae bacterium | reverse complement strand
TGCGGTCGCTACTGGTGACACCCAACGTCGAGCGCTGTGGCAGTTGCGCGACGAACACACATCAGCGATCAACACATTGGGAGCACCGCTCAAGTTCGATGTCACGATTCCCTTGGTTCGGATCACAGACTTCATCGAATCCGTCGAGCGGCGAGTTTCCACGGTCACGTCCGAAGCGAAGATGTTCCTCTTCGGTCACGCAGCCGACGGAAATCTCCACGTCAACATCTGCGGAGTCGAACCATTGTCGGCGCTGGTTCCCGTTGTCGAAGATGCGGTGATGACCGAGGTGATGGATTTCGGCGGCTCGGTGAGCGCCGAACACGGCATTGGATCACAGAAGAAGCGCTTCTTGGCGTTCTCACGTTCGCAGAGTGAGATCGAAGTGATGCGAGCCATCAAACGGGCCTTTGATCCCGATGGGATCATGAACCCGAATGTCTTGTTCGAATGACGACCGTCAGGAAGTCATACCTCCGAGCCCGACAAGTCCCCGCGCAAGTTCGATTTCACCCATGTGGCGCAAGCCGTGCTGGTAGAGCCAACACTCCACTCCATCGAGGACTGTGAGGCCATCGGGGCCAGCGACTCGCGCACTGAAGGTGGACGCAATCTGCGGAGGAAATGGACGCGGTACCACGATGCGATCGAGGTCCTCGGGAACAATGCGGTGGAGCCAATCCATCGTGCGCTGGTACACGGCGGTCATGTACTCGGCGAACGCTTCGAGATCGCCCATTCGTTGATGCACCATCTCGTCCACGGTGCGGTGCTTGCCGTGGTCGTCGATTGACATTCCGATTCGTGTCTGCCAGCCTTCGTTCCACAACGGCACATCTCCGGTGAGCAGCATGAAGGATGCGTCGTGGACGTTCACGTAATGGAACAACGAAAAGGCGATCGGCAGCACCCCGTCACGTTCGAAGTGGTTGACGTGATCGAGGTCCATCGTCGAAATTGCGTCGTCGTAGAGGCTGAACATCGCTGCCATTCGGCGCCGAAGGGAATCGAGGGTGAGAAGGTCTGCCATGGCACTCCTGGGAACGATGATGCGGAATCTGGTTTCGAGAACCTTCTGGCACAGTATCTGCCAGAAGTCGATGCCAACAGAGTAGCGAAGCAAACATGTGGACTTTCGTCCTCGTCCAGTCCTCGGTCGAGCCAACTGGATGAAGAACATCGTCGTCGGCGGGTTGCAGATTCCACCGGTCGAGTTTTCGATCGCGAGATGAACGCGAAAGAAGCGCGGGAGTTGGTGCAGTCAGTGCTGTGACGGGCTGATCAGTCGTCCGGGGCGAACATCGAAGTTCGGATCGACGAACCCACCGTTGCGCATCACTTCGATTCCGTTGACGAACAGGTGGCTCATTCCACACGGCTGATCTGCGGTCAGTCGTTCGCCATCGGCTGGGAAATCACGTACACGTCGAATGGGACCAGGAGCGACTGTCTCCGGGTCGAAGACGACGATGTCGGCAAATGCTCCTTCGGCGAGCACTCCTCGATTGTCGAAGCCGAACAGATCTGCTTGGACCTTCGTCAGCTTGTGAACCGCCTCCTCGAGGGTGAGGACTGCCTTTTCACGCACCCATGTGCCAAGGAGATCGGTGGGGAGAACCGCATCGCACAATTGGCCGATGTGAGCCCCCGCATCGCTGAGGCCGAGAGTGCATCCCTCGGTCTTCAAGAGAACGGCGACACCGTCGGGGTCGTCATTGGCAAGCATCGCCTTGACCCGCAAGGCGAGATCCGGTTCTTGGAGAGCGAGGTCGAGGAGGCGGTCGAATGGGTCGGTTCGAGACTCGGCAGCAAGGTCGGTGACTCTGCGTCCGATGAGATGAGGGTTGGCCGCTGACTCCATGATCTCGAAACTGTCCCAGCGCGGGAGAAGTCCCTGACCATTTCTCCAGCCCTCTCTGACACGGTCACGCCATGCGGTGTCGGCGTATGCCGCGCGCCTGTTGGCGAGGGACTGAGGCATCAATTCGGCGAAGACGGGACTCGTGTTGAGGGTGAATGGCTCGACCATCGTCATTGAAAAGGCAAGGGGCCGACATGAAACCTGCGGCCAGACTCGAGCGCCAGTGGAAATGCCCTGCCGGTGGATCTCGACTGCCTTCATGTGCGCTCCTGTCGAGGTAGTGAGCAGCGCGGTGTATGTGATGGGAGCCCCAACTCGCGGTTGGATTTCATAGCAGTCCGAGAAGCCCAACCCCTCGCCACCGTTCACACCGATGACGCCTCGTTGGGAATCCCCGACGGCACTGAAAAGCGCCTCGAGTTCGGCCCGGTCCGCCCACCGGCTGGGTATCGGTTGGCCGTCTGCACCTCGATGGGTGACGGCAAAACTCGTGGCAAACCCGGCGGCCCCTGCTTCCATTGCTTCGCCGACGGTGATCACCATGGACTCGATCTCTTCAGATGTCGCTGTGCGACCGACGGCTTCTTCCCCCATCACCCAGATCCTCAGAGGAGTGTGCCCGATGTACGACGCGTAGTTCAACAACGTGCCGCGACGTCGAATGGCATCGAGGTATTCCGGGAAAGTTTCGAACTCCCATGGGATTCCTGATTGCAGCGTCGCAGGATCCATGTCTTCGACCTTCTCCATCGTCTTCGCGATCAAGTCACGATCGCTGGCGCGCGTTGGAGCAATCGAAAACCCGCAATTGCCAGCGACAACCGTCGTGACGCCATGAAAGCATGAAGGAGTGAGAGCTGGATCCCAGAAGACCTGCGCGTCGTAATGGGTGTGAATGTCGATGAAACCCGGAGAGACAACTCGCCCGGTCACGTCGACAATGACGTCACCATTCAGGTCGGAACCGATCTCGGCGATTCGATCACCGACGATTGCGACATCTGCGATGAAGCGCCGCCTTCCGGTGCCGTCGACAACCGATCCGTTCTTGAGAACGGTACGAGTCTCGGGACGGTTCGAAAGATTCGACATGGTCAACCCCCGGATGAACAACTGGTCGATCCTTTCGATCGACGAGCAAGCCAAGTCCGATTATGTCCCAAGCGAGCTCATCGACCGGGGTCGATCACTTCGATTCGATCACGACCGGCAACTCGTATTGAGCTGCGACCTCTGGGCCGAGCCCAACTGGTTGGGCATCCAGGCCGAACCAGTAGCGCAATTGAGCAGTCACTGCGTGACGGATGATGGGAAATCCTTTGTCCACCGGCTCGGCTGGAGGGAGGCAGCCATCTTCTCCGAGTCGCTTCAAGTTGGGCTGCGCCTCGAGGAGAGGACCGAGTCCAGATGCCATCGCCACCCCAATGATCCCGGTGCCGTTGCCGAACGTGCAGAAGTCGTCGAAACCGTTGTG
>JBIIKC010000214.1:0-3339 GCA_044233375.1 Ilumatobacteraceae bacterium | reverse complement strand
CGATTGCCGAGAGAAGTTCCAGGAATGGAGCTCCCGAGCCGGTACGCGAACTGTCGACATCGGTCGATTTGCGAGAGTTGATTGCGGTCGAGGGCCGAGTCAGGCTCGGGATCGAGGGTGAGTCGGGAAACACCTTGGTTCTGGATCTCGCATCATCGCTCCACCTCGCCATCATCGGTCCCGAACGTTCCGGCCGAACGACGACGCTCACCACCTTGGTCTCCGATCTCGGATATTTGGGTCGACCTGTCCGCATGTTTCTCGCGGCGCCGAGGCGAACCGAATTGCTCGATCTGGCCGGCTGGGAGCAGGTCGGACGCGGCACCGACGGGTGTGATGCGATGTTGGTGCAGTTGGCATCGGAGGTTCGTGAGCGATCCGGGGACGAGACCGATCTCATCGTTCTGGTCGTCGATGACGGAGAAGAAATTGCCGACGGTGCGAGTTCGTCGGCGATCTCCGAGATCATGCGGCGCGGCCGAGATGTCGGCGTGATCGTGCTCGCTGCATTTTCGTCGACGGCGGCTCATCGGAGTTTCGGTGGATGGATCTCGGACATGAAACGAAGTCGCCATGCTGTGCTTCTCATGCCCGATATCGACGTGGATGGAGATCTCGTCAGTGTCCGACTCCCTCGCAAATCGACTCGTCGATTCGTTCAGGGGAGGGGTTACTTCGTCAACCGAGGTGACATCGCCTTCGTGCAGGTCGCGCAGTCCCGTTAGGAGATCTTCAGCGACGAGATGATGTTCGCGAAGATCGGCGCCTGTTCGGGAGCCGCTTTCGCAGAGCACTTGCAGAGCACCTGAATCACGTAATTCATGTCGGGTGTGGCTGTCGGGACCAGAACCGACGCCTCGGAGTGGAACACGGTGATCGGCAGGTCTTTGCCCGAGATGCTGAGGACGGCGAACCGAGCTTCCTTTCCATCGACTGTTCCAGCGTGAACACGCTGGAGATCCGACTCCGGGTACTTGCGGCGAATCGCCTTGTGGGCCGAGGCGACTGCTTCATCGAGGGAGATCGTGCTCACAACTCGCGCCATCGTCACATGGACGGTTGTCGGTGAATTCGGCGAACTCGCGGGATCATGTGCAGCGATCACCGCATTCGCATGCGGTCGAACCACCCAGGTGTCGGGCAATTCGAGCGCGACATGAGGGTGCGCTGGTGAGACATCACTCGGATACGCAGCTTTCATCGTTCTTCTCCGTCCTACTTGGTTCCATCGATGCTGGTGTTGCCGGAATCGTCATCGATGAGCTGTGAATAGAACTCGTCGGTCGCCTGATTCGCGGCATCGTCGAGCGCCTGTTGGGCTGCTTCGCTCGCTGCAGTCAACTGCTCGAATTCGTGTTTGGCCGCTTCGTAGCGCTGACGGGCCTCGTCATATTCCGGTCCGACTGCATTTTCCATGTCAGCGAGGGCTTGTTCCATGTCGTGAAGTGCGTCGTTGGCTGCGGACTCGTATTGATCCTTGAGGTTTTCCAATTCGCCGCGTGCGTCGTCGAGGTACTCCTCGGCGGCATCCTCCCAGGCCTGTTCGAGTTGGTCAGCAGCGGAGCTCGCGTCGTCGATGAGGTCCGCTGGAACAGCGGTTTGGGTTGCCTCGGCGACTGCTTGGTCCACTTCGTCGGCGAAGCCGAAGAGATCCTCGATGTCGTTCCAGATCTCCTCCGGGCTGAAGCTGAACGAAAGATCCAATTCGAGACCGATACCGAGTGCCGCTCCTATTTCCAGATCGAAGCCGACTTCGTCCCACCCGAAGCTTCCGCTCGCTTCAACTTTCGCTCCGACACCCACCATGGCACCGGCGCCCGCACCAGCTGAACCGTATTGACCCGACACGCTCGCCGATGCACTCACTCCAGCGGTTGCGCCGGCCTCGGCCTCGACGGATGCCGATACGCCATCCTTGGTGACCGACGCTCCTGCTTGCGCACTTGCCGTTGCTTCGGCGTGAGCTGAGGCTTGGGCTTCGGCATTGCCGAAGTCGGTGTCGATCTCGGCTTGGGCGCTTGCATTCGCGCCGACCGATGCTTGAGCACCAGCTTGGAGTTCGACCCCTTCTTTGCTGATCGATCCTTGAAAGGAAGCTTCCGCTTCTGCGTGTGCTTGCGCCTCTGCAGATGCTGAAGCGGTTCCCATTGGTCCCGACACCGATGCCGATGCGGACGCTGATGCCGAGGCTGACGCCGACGCGCTTCCACTGGCCTGGGCGCTGTCCTCGTCGACGCTGGCCGAGATCTCGGCAGATGCTTCGGCATGAGCCTCGGCTTTGGCTTGTGCCTCTGCGCTGAAGCCTCCCCCTTCCACGTGCACCGACGCCTCTTCCGATGCGCTGACTTCGACATGTTCCTCTGCGTGGTACTCGTCGTCGGGGGGTTGTTCGGTGGTAGTGGGTGGTTGCGGTTCGGGATCGGGCGTGACCACCTGACCCGGTGAATCGTCAGTCGGAATCGTCGACGGAGGCTTCGTCGACGGCTCGAGTTCGACTTCGTCGATCACATCGGCTGACGGAGGAGAGGAGTCCTCCACCGTTTCCACATTCTCGTCGGGGACTTCGACGTCGTCGACGACGTTCTTGCCCTCATCGACGACACCGTCATCGCTGCGGTTCCTCATCCGCTTGAGTTCATTGGCTAGGAGTTCGGCTGAAAGAGCGGGCGGGTTCGCAATGATGCGCCAGAGTGCGCTGATCCCCTCGTCGATCGAGATCGTCTCGCGTCCTGGCGGAATGGTGCCATCTTCGGACACCCATCCGTCGTCCCAGAGCGAATTCTCTGCAGGTGTGTCCGAGCCTTGCGCGTTGACTCCGTCCGGACTGCCGCTCGCGAGTGGGGTGTACGAGCCCACGGAGTATCCGGTGGGATAGTCACCTTCCATCTGTTCGAGGTAGGCGACTTCTCGGAGCAATTCGAGTTTGTCAGCCGTGAGAGCCTCGCCGAGTTTCATCAAGTCGGCGATGAGGGGATTGAAGACGTGGCTCAAGGTGGGGTAGCGCGTCGTGGCTTGGCGAACAGTGAGGATCACCGACCCCACGACATTGATCGCTCCTTCGGTGTACTGAGCCTGTTCGACCAAGTCACCGGTGTCGACGACGATTTTCTCGGGCATGGTCGGCACGTCCCGTTGATTCACTCAGCGGGCTGTGAATCCGCCAGCAAGCGGACAGCCTCAGCAAGGAGAAGCAGCAAAGACATTCCGGCAGAGACGTTCTGAAGTCCTGCGGCGATCCGGCGTGCCTCCGCTCTGCGACCGCTCATCGCGTCCCGATAGCGACGCGCCTTCGCACATTCCCAAGTGATTGCCTGTGCGCGATGAGCGGTCGCAGAGCGG
>JBIIKC010000213.1:0-3366 GCA_044233375.1 Ilumatobacteraceae bacterium | reverse complement strand
GTACTTCGCCGGCTGAAGGATGTCTTCGAGGACGCCCAACTTGGACTCTTCCTTGGTCTTGAAGTTCTCGGGAGCGTCGAGGACTTCGCCGTCACGATTACCGAGGATGTTGGTGCTGTACCAGCCCTGGAGTCCGAGCATGCGGGCCTTGAGCATCGGGGCAAGCACCGTCTTCATCAGAGTCTGGCCGGTCTTGAAATCCTTGCCACTGATTGCAACGTTGTGATCGGTGGCGTATTGGCGAAGAACCGGGGCGTCGACCGAGAGGTTCGGGGCACCGTTGCTGAACGGAACGCCCTCGAGGAGGGCGGCATATGCATAGAGCTGGCTCGGAGCAATTGTTTCGTCGTTGGCGTCGATGGCCTTCTCGAACGATTCGATGTTCATGTGGGCAGGACCCGGCTCGATGAAGATCTCCGTACTTGCACACCAGATCATCACGAGGCGCTCGCACTTGTTGTCCTCGCGGAAACGATTGATGTCTTCGCGGATCGAGTTCAGCATGGCGCGTTTCGACGTGGTGGGTTTCACGTGCTGCCCGTCGAGGTTGCGGGCGTACTTGCGCTCGAAGGCGGCCTGCATCGGGCGTACTTCCCGCAATGCATCGCTGATGGATTCGATGTGCTTGCCGCTTTCGAGAACTCCTGCCCGGCTTGCTGCGACATAGGCGTCGTCGGGAAAGACATCCCAGGCTCCCCACACGATGTCTTCGAGGGCGGCCAACGGAACGAAGTCCTTGATCAAGGGCGTGCGGTCCTCGGTTCTCTTTCCGAGGCGAATCGTCCCCATTTGCGTCAGGGAGCCGATCGGTAGTCCGAGGCCCCTCTTGGTGAGTTCCACACCTGCGATGAGGGTGGAGGCAACGGCGCCGAGTCCAACAGTGAGGACTCCGAGGCGGCCGGTTGCGGGAGCAACGGACGGGGTCGGGGGTTGAGTCATGTCAGCAGGCTAGGGGCTGGCGCCCCGCCGTAACATCTCTGCCATGACAAGTGTGCCGACTTCACGTTCGGGGCAAGGTGAATCCAACGCCCGAACTCCTGCGGGAGCGGTCGTCATGGACGGGAATCGGCTGCGGGACGAGATCGTCGCCGAAATTGCTCGGGCGATCGAATCGGCGGGATCCCCCCGGATCTGCCTGGCAACAGTTCTGGTCGGCGACGATGGGCCCAGTCAGCGGTACGTGCGCAACAAGCACGCCCAAGCTGCGAAAGCCGGACTTCTCAGTCGCAACGAAGTTCTTCCAGCAGATGCTGGTCAGTCACGGGTCGAGCAGACGGTCAGGGAACTGGCTGCCGATCCGGATGTCCACGGGATTCTCGTGCAGAGCCCACTTCCTGCTGGGTATGACGAAGAGGTGATCCTCGATCTCATTCCGGCAGTGAAGGACGTGGATGGACTGACGACGGCTTCGATGGGTCGCCTCGTGCGCGATCTTCCTGGTCTTGTCGGGTGCACCCCACTCGGGGTCATGCGGCTCCTCGAGCGCTACGGAATCGAGACGCAGGGACGTCGAGCAGTCGTCGTTGGCCGGTCCATGCTCGTCGGGGTACCGCTGTCACTGCTGCTTGCGCGGCGAGGAGCCGATGCGACCGTCACGATCGCTCACAGCAGGACCGTCGATCTCGCCAGCGTCTGTCGGGAGGCGGACATTCTCGTCGCGGCAGCTGGTCAGCCACGGATGATCACCGTCGACCACGTCAAGCGAGGCGCGGTTGTGATCGACGTCGGGATCTCCCGTACCGACGAGGGAATAGTCGGAGACGTCGACTTCGAGTCGGTCCGGTCCGTGGCATCTGCGATCACTCCGATGCCGGGTGGGACGGGTCCGATGACGATCGCCTGCCTGTTGGAGAACACTCTGTCTGCGGCACGACTTCAGGGCATCGAAGTTTGAGGGCCTTCCTTGGGCGGCTCGTGAGAGTGTTCGAAGCCCCGAGATGAAGATGCCCGAGATGAAGATGCCCGAGACGAAGATGCCCGAGATGAAGATAATGGTGCGGGTTGTCAGACACGATTCGGCCCTGGCAGACTCGAAAAGATGATCGTTTCGGACGCCTTTTCTGCGGCTTTGGCCCTGGTCGGGCGTTCTCTCGGCATTCTTGTAGTACTCGATTGACGCGTTCGGTCTCCGAATGCGTCGTCCGGCCTCCCAGATGTGGGGGGTCATTTCGTTTTCGGGGATCCGTCGCCTGACAGAACAGCAACTGAATCACAGCTACCGACTTCACAGGCACCATCACAGGGGACAACCATGACTGAAAAGATCACCGGCGCTCAGGCACTGATCCGAGCTCTCGAACTGGAGCAGGTCGACACGATTTTCGGCCTTCCCGGAGGTTGCATTCTGCCTGCGTACGATCCGTTGCTCGACAGTTCGATTCGCCACATTCTCGTGCGTCACGAACAAGGCGCCGGTCACATGGCAGAGGGCTATGCGCACGTCACAGGTCGTCCGGGCGTGGCCATGGTGACGTCTGGCCCCGCAGCGACGAACATGGTGACCCCCCTGTGCGACGCCTACATGGACTCGATTCCGATGGTCTGCATCACCGGTCAGGTCTCGACATCGGCTATCGGTACCGACGCGTTCCAGGAGTGCGACACAGTCGGTATCACGCGCAGCGTCACCAAGCACAACGAACTGGTGATGACAGCCGATGACATTCCCTTGATGGTGCGTCAGGCGTTCCACATTGCGACCACCGGACGACCGGGACCGGTGCTCCTCGACGTGCCGAAGGATGTGCTTCAGAACTTGATGACATGGCACTGGCCATCCGATGACGAAGTCATCGACAGCCTCCCTGGATATCGCCCCACTGTGAAGGGCCATCCGCGCATGATCAAGGAGGCGGCGAAGCTGATCCTCGAGGCTCATCAACCAATTCTCTACGTCGGTGGAGGAGTGCTGAAGGCGCGTGCTGCAGGTGCGTTGCGCGAATTGGCTGAGTTGATCGACACTCCCGTTGTGACGACCCTGATGGCTCGGGGAGCCTTCCCGGATGACCATCCGCTCTGTCTCGGCATGCCAGGTATGCACGGCAACGCAACAGCAGTCACCGCCATGCAAAAGAGCGACCTGTTGATCACGCTTGGCGCACGGTTCGATGATCGCATCACCGGAAAGATCTCGGCTTTCGCCCCTGATGCCAAGATCATTCATGTCGACATCGATCCCGCAGAGCAGGGCAAGGTGCGACGTCCGGACGTCCCGATCGTTGGCGACTGTCGTCTCGTGATCGAAGAAATCATCAAGGCGATCAAGGACTTGTTGACATCGGGCGAGAAGCAAGTCGATATCGCCCCTTGGAAGAGTCGGGTGAGCGGATGGCGTGAGCAGTTCCCGCTGTATTACCCGCAGAGCGA
>JBIIKC010000014.1:0-12308 GCA_044233375.1 Ilumatobacteraceae bacterium | reverse complement strand
TCATCATGCCGCTCGTCGCCATTCCATTCGGTGAGCCGAACTTCGACACGGCTCTCGTTCTCACGATCAACGACGCCGAGATCAGATTTGGGGCGTTCTTGTCGGTCGCAGTGACATTCCTGTCGATTGCGTTCGTCTTGTTCTTGTTGGTCAAGATCTACAACCGGGCGACCGGAATGGAGCCGACACCGCCGCCGACAGAGACGAGCCTCCTCGGTGACATTCATGCCGAGTTGCAGGCGATCAGAAAGCAGGGCGAGAGCAGACCGTGAGAATCGGGTCGAGTGATACGACCCGCTTCGTTGCCCGAATCACGAACTCCCACGACATGAAATGGTGACGGCTCATCGGAGGGGACAAGGCGTATCGTTGAGGTTCGTGGAATTGCGCTCATCGGTCCGTCGTGTGTCGACCATCAGTCTGATGGCTTCGCTGGTCCTGGGCTCGCTCATTGGGTCGGCCTGCTCGAACTCGACTGCTTCGGACCCGAATGTCGTGATCGGTCCATTGGGAACCGTTCCCGGCGTCCGGTCGCTCGTTCAACCACCGACATCTCCTCCCGGCTACGGCGAAGTTTCCTTGGACCCGCCGATCGTTGGCGGGCGAGCGGAAACGGTTGGCCAGGCAGCCGCCGGATCACGTTTGCTGATGATCGGCGATTCGATCTTCGCTGCGATGGCGACGCGGTACAGCGATCTCGCGTGCCGAGTTCTCAATCCCCTTGGTTGGAGCGTTGCGGTCGAGGCAGAAGTTGGTCGCTTCGTCGACCTCGGCGTGAGAGTGGTGAAGAGAAAGGTCCCTCAAGGTTTCGATGCCGCAATTGTGTTCCTTGGTACGAACTACCGAGGAGTTCAGGACGATTATCGGGTGGCGATGATCGAGATTCTGGATCAACTCTCTCCTCGCCCGGTCATCGTGCTGACTGCGAGCGAGCACAACAAGAACATCTCCGAAGTCAACAGAGTTGTCATCGAACAAGTTGGTGAGCGTCAGAACCTGTGGTTGATCGACTGGCGTCGACTCTCGAAGAATCCCGGGATGCTCTGGCGGGATGGCATTCATCCGACAGAAGAGGGCGAGCAGTTCCTCATCGACACGATTGCACAAGTCCTCGGAGAGGCTCCGGGTGGTCAGCCGGGTCAATGTCTGGCGTCGGAGTTCGTCAATGACACCACTCTCGACGTCAAACCCCCGACCATCGACAAATCGAGTGGTAGTTGATCCCAGCCGTTCAATTCGCACTCGTATGCGCGTGTGACGATCCAAGACCAGTTCCCTGAGGCCGCACGATGCTCCAAGCCCAATCCCTCTCCGTCGAAATCGGTGGCCGTCTCGTCGTGGAACGCGCCTCTTTTTCGATCATGGCTCGCGACAAAGTAGGCCTCGTCGGTCGAAATGGCGCCGGCAAGACGAGTCTCTTCAAGGTTCTCGGAGGGGAGACACAGCCAGTCGACGGCAAGGTCGTACGCAAGGGTGGTTTCGGATACCTGCCTCAGGATCCTCGGATCGCGGGAATCTACGACGGCAGATCAGCGATCTCGCACGTTTTGTCAGGAAGAAACATCGACGAAGATCTGGCGCGTATCGAGAAGTTGCGCATCGCCATGGAAGAGGATGCGAGCGAGCGCAATGTCGCTCGATACAGCAGAGCCGAGGAGGAGTTCTCCTTGAAGGGTGGTTATGCGGCGGAGAGCGAGGCGCGCAGTATCGCTGCTGGTCTCGGGCTCAATGGCGAACGACTGAACCTTCCGGTCGGAGTGCTGTCCGGTGGGGAACGCAGACGAGTCGAGCTGGCACGGATTCTCTTTGCGGGAAGTGAAGTACTTCTTCTCGACGAGCCGACGAACCACCTCGACATCGATGCCAAGACGTGGTTGCTCCAGTTCCTCAGGCAGTACCGGGGGGCATTGTTGGTGATCAGCCACGACCTCGAGCTCCTGGACGAAGCAATTACTCGAGTTCTCCATCTCGACCGTGATGGTGAAGATGCGACTGGGCACATCGTCGAGTACCGGGGGACGTTCAGCCAGTATCGAAAGGCGCGCCTCGAGGATGAGAAGAGACTCGCCAAGAAGGCCGTCATGCAACAGAAGGAGATCGATCGACTTCAGACAGTCGTCGATCGGTTCGGAGCCAAGGCAACGAAAGCCTCGATGGCGCACAGCATCGAAAAGCGCATCGACCGACTCCAGGAGTCGAAGGTTCAGGCTCCGACAGCCAGCCGTCGGCTCAACGTGCGTTTTCCCGATCCACCGCCATGTGGGGAAACTGCGATGTCTGCTGCGCACCTCTGCAAGGGATACGGCGGGCCTCCAGTATTCGAAGATGTGTCGTTCGACATCGGACGCGGTGAGCGGTTGCTCGTCCTCGGGCTCAATGGAGCAGGCAAGACGAGCCTGCTTCGAATTCTCGCTGGCGAAACTCGGGCGGACCTCGGCAATTTCGATGCAGGGCATCAAGTTCAGATCGGCTACTACGCGCAGGAACACGACAATCTCGACACGGAGCGTTCCCTCCTCGACAACATGAGGCGCAGCATTCCAGCCAAGAGCCAATTGACCGAGACCAACTTGCGCGCATTGCTCGGCATGTTCGGGCTGTCGGGTGACAAAGTGCATCAGCCTTCAGGGACCCTCTCAGGAGGGGAGAAGACCAAACTTGCCCTCGCCATGTTGATGGTGGGGCGAAACAACCTCCTGCTGCTCGACGAACCGACGAACAACCTCGACCCCCCGAGTCGAGACGCAGTTGCGGATGCCCTTTCGACGTGGAAGGGCACGATCATCTTCGTCAGTCACGACACCGAATTCGTGGAGAAGCTCGAGCCGACGAAGGTTTTGCTCATGCCCGATGGCCAAGTGGACTACTTCGGGTCCGAGTGGCTCGATCTCGTCAGCCTGGCTTGACCCTTCCTGCTTCTCGAATGAACGCGAAGCTGTTCGAGCCGATTACGGTTCGACCATGCGCATTGGAATCTTCAGCGGTACATCCAACGACGGAACCATCGATGCGATGGTTGCCGACGCCAAGGCGGCCGAAGCTCAGGGTTTTGCGAGCTTTTGGCTTCCCCAGATCTTTGGCCACGATGCCCTCACGGCTCTGGCCATCATCGGGCGTGAAGTTCCGCGGATCGAACTCGGTACGAGTGTCGTCCCGACGTATCCACGTCATCCGATGATGATGGCTCAGCAGGCGCTGACGGTGAATGCTGCTTCGAACGGACGGCTCTACCTCGGTATCGGTCTCAGCCACAAGATGGTCGTCGAAGCGATGTGGGGAATGAGTTTCGACAAGCCGGTACGACACATGCGCGAGTATCTCGAAGTCATGATGCCTCTCCTCGAAGGACGTCCTGTTGCTCACGCCGGCGAGGAGTTCCGAGTCAACGGAGCAGTCGCCGTCCCGGGGGGATCTCGCCCCGGCGTGGTGATCGCAGCCCTCGGTGAGCAGATGTTGAAGGTCACCGCTGCTCTTGCGGATGGAACGCTGACATGGTGCACCGGACCTCAGACGTTGGCCAGCCACACCATTCCGACGCTCGAGGCCGCTGCGGATGCCACTGGCCGTGATGCGACACGGGTCATCGCAGCTCTTCCCGTTTGCGTCACCAAGGACACTGCCGCCGCTCACGAGCGGGCAGCAAAGGTCTTCGTGGTCTATGGACAACTCCCGAGTTACCGAGCGATGTTGGACCGAGAGGGAGTCGCCGGGCCGGCGGACATCGCAATTGTCGGTTCGGCGCAGGAGGTGTGTGATCGCATCGGCGCGCTCAAAGAGATCGGTGTCACCGATTTCGCTGCTGTGGAATTCGGTGGTACTCCGGATGAAGTTGCCGACACTCGCGCAGCAGTCGCGTCGATGATCGACTGATTGGTCAGGAGACACAGCCGTGTCCCTGAAAGTGGACATCGACAATGGTGTGGCCCGCATCGTCTTCGACAGTCCTCCGATCAATCTCTTCACCATCGAATTGTTCGTCGAGACTGCGAGAGCCGTCGAACGTCTTGCGTCGGATGACGAGATCCGAGTCGTCGTGCTGTCCTCTGCTGTCCCGGACTTCTTCATTGCCCATTTCGATGTCGAGGCGATTCTCGCTTTCCCAGATGATCAGCCTCCCCCCACGGAACTGAACTCGTATCACCGAATGTGCGAAACCCTGCGCACAATGCCCAAGGCGACAATTGCACTCATCGAAGGGCGAGTGGGCGGCGGCGGTAGTGAGCTGGCACTCAGTTGTGACATGAGGTTTGCGACTCACGAGACCGAATCCCATCGAGGTGCGGTGTTCAGCCAGCCAGAGGTTGCTCTCGGAATCATCCCTGGTGGAAGTGGGACGCAGCGCTTGTCGCGCCTGATTGGACGGTCTCGTGCCCTGGAAGTCGTTCTCGGGTGCGGGGACATCGATGCTCGAACGGCTTGCGACTGGGGCTGGGTCAATCGAACTTTCGACCCAGCGGAGATCTGTCCATTCGTCGACCGCCTCGCCCGGCGCATTGCTTCATTCCCCGCCCACGCCGTTGCGGCTGCGAAGCGGGCGATCCTGTTGAGCGAAAAGAACATGCACAGTGACCTGCTCGTCGAGGCCGGCGAGTTCAACGCAACGCTTGGTGAACCCGGTACTCGAGAAGCAATGATGCGTTTCTTGGAACGCGGAGGTCAGACGCTGTCGGGTGAACTTCGACTCGGAGAACTTTTCGATGTGGACGAATGAGATCGCTGGCGCCGTTTGAGATCTCGTCTCATCGGACAGCGACGGGAGTCCCCGAGAAGGGCTTGTTGACGAGATCGAAGAAGTCGTTGCCCTTGTCATCGACGACGATGAACGCAGGGAAGTCCTGGACCTGGATCTTCCAGACTGCCTCCATGCCGAGTTCGGGATACTCGAGAACCTCGACCTTGGTGATGCAGTCCTGAGCGAGGCGCGCAGCCGGACCGCCGATCGAGCCGAGGTAGAAGCCCCCGTGCTTCTTGCACGCATCGGTCACGACACGTGAGCGGTTTCCCTTGGCGAGCATGATCAGGCTTCCGCCATTCGCCTGGAAGTCATCGACGTAACTGTCCATTCGCCCTGCAGTCGTCGGTCCGAACGATCCACTCGCCAGTCCTTCGGGAGTCTTGGCTGGTCCTGCGTAGTAGACGGCCATGTTCTTGATGTAGTCCGGAAGTCCTTGGCCGGCATCGAGCTGTTCCTTCAACTTGGCATGGGCAATGTCGCGGGCAACGACCATCGGTCCTGAGAGCATGACTCGCGTCTTCACCGGATACTTGGAAAGTTCGGCTCGGATTTCCGCCATCGAGCGATTGAGATCGATGTGAACAACCGCTGTCTCGCCGAGTTCGTTGTCTGTGATCTCGGGAAGGAATCGAGCAGGATCAGTTTCGAGTTGTTCGAGGTACACGCCACTCGATGTGATCTTCCCGAGCATTTGCCGGTCAGCGGAACACGACACAGCCATTGCCACGGGACAGGATGCACCGTGACGAGGTAGGCGGATGACGCGCACGTCGTGGCAGAAGTATTTGCCGCCGAACTGAGCACCGATCCCGGTGTCTTGTGACAGCTTCAGTATCCGGGCTTCCATGTCGAGGTCTCGGAATCCGTGCCCGAGACGATTTCCCCGCGTCGGCAGCGAATCGAGATAGCGCGCACTTGCGAGCTTGGCCGTTTCGACGGCGTGCTCGGCAGATGTTCCGCCGATGACAACTGCGAGGTGGTAGGGCGGACAGGCCGCAGTGCCGAGAGTCTTCATCTTCTCGAACAGCCATGGGAAGAGCGACTTGTCGTTGAGAAGCGCCTTCGTCTCTTGGAAGAGGTAGCTCTTGTTCGCGCTTCCTCCTCCCTTTGCCATGAACAAGAACTTGTATTCGTCGCCATCGATCGCCGAGATCTTGATCTCCGCTGGGAGGTTGTTCCCGGTGTTGACTTCGTCGTACATGGTGAGTGGCGCCATCTGGCTGTAGCGCAGGTTGCTCGTGAGGTAGGTGTCGAAGACGCCACGGGCAATCGCACGTTCGTCTCCCCCTCCCGTGAATACGAACTGACCCTTCTTCGCTTTGACGATCGCCGTTCCCGTGTCCTGGCACATCGGCAGGATTCCACCTGCTGATATTGCTGCATTCTTCAAGAGATCGAGTGCAACGAATCTGTCGTTGTCGCTCGCCTCAGGGTCATCGAGAATGTTGCGCAACTGTTGGAGGTGGCCAGGTCGTAGAAAGTGGGCGATTTCCCGCATCGCTTCACGAGTGATGGATGTCAAAGCGTCGAGAGAGACGTGGAGAAAGCGACCATTCGGAGTATCGAATGTCGAAATGCCGTCATCGGAGATCTTTCGATAGGGCGTGTCATCGGGACCGAGAGGAAGGATGTCCGTGAATTCGAATTCAGTCATGAATTCACGATACGGGGCGTACGTTCACGTTGCGGAACGCCGCGAACAACTCTCACGAAAGGGCAGTGCGAGCGGCGAGGATCACTGCCGAGGCCGAGCAGAGGACGAGGATCAGCGGTCGCATGCGGCGGGCAGGTAGGTGTGGACCGATCCAGCGTGAGATCGGCAGTCCAGCGAGAACGCCTGGAAGAATGACCGCGGTGAGGGCGAGTTCGTGTCGTCCGACTTCCCCGGAAAGAACGAGTCCGATCACACTGATCACAGCGCCGATCGAGAAGAAGCCGGCGATCGTGGCGCGCATCACCTGCGGGTCGCCGTCTTTGTAGACGAGTGCCATCGGAGGGCCGCCGATCGACGTGACGGTACCCATGAAACCACTTGCAAAACCGGCGCCCGAGAGCGTTGCCCAGGTGAGTGGAACGACCTGTCCTCGTCGTGAGGTGATCACGGAGATCACGACCGCAAGAGCGACCGATCCGGACACCGCGTACGCGAGGGAGTCGCCGCTCATCGACGCCAAGGCGACGAGTCCGATGAAGACACCGGGAAAGCGACCGAGAAGCGCCCACTTGAAGCCGCTTCGATCGATGTGTTTCCGGTCTCTCCATGCCACGCCGAACGTCAACGGAAGTACCGAGATCATGAGTGCGGACGGCACGAACGATGGGTCGACCATCGCAAGGAGCGGGGATGTCATCATGCCGAGACCGAATCCGAGCGTGCCTTGAATACTCGAACCGACCACAGCCAGTGCCGTGCACACGACGACGGCAGGCAGCGACAATCCCGCTATTTCGACCATCATCGATCCTTCATTCGTTTCGGCGCTGCAGATGCAGGATCGATTGGCCACTGATGTTTCGGATATCGACCGGCGAGATCCTTGCGCACATCGGCCCAGGAGCCAGCCCAGAAGCCGGGGAGATCGGACGTCACTTGGATCGGACGATCTGCGGGAGAAAGGAGCCGAAGAACGAGAGGGACTCGGCCGCCGGCGATCGTCGGATGGGAGCGCATGCCGAACACATCTTGGACGCGCACGTCCACGATCGGCTGAGTGTCGTCTCGGAGAGCTGTTGAATAGTCGATGGACACCGTCCGACCAGAAACAAGCGTGAGTCGGGAAGGTGCAAGTTCGTCGAGCCGTGCTCCGAGAGCCCATGGCAATTGCGAACGTAGAACAGTCTCGATGTTGAGAGCATCGACATCGGTGAGCGACGTCATGCCCGCAAGATATGGCTCGAGCCATTCGTTCGCAGTTACGACGAGATTCTTCTGCGTCCAATCGGGCCATGTCTCGCCAGATGTCCGAGTCGTCGAGTGTTCTCCATCGTTGAGTGTCCGTCGAAGAAACTCGACACGTGCTGTCAGTTGGCGCACGGGTTCGGCGTCGAGGAGTCCGGAGAAGCGCCGCTGAGCAAGGTGCTCGAAGATGGCATGGCTCGTCTCTTCGCTGGCCAGAGGCCGTGTCGTGTGCTCCGTGATGCGCATGTTTCCGATTCGTACGGTGGTGTGCTCGACGATGTCACCTCGTTCCTTGTTCCACTTGATGACCCGGTCCTGCTGGAGCACATCTCCCATGGATGCGTAGAGATCATGTTCGTGAACAGCCAGTCCCACACGAATGCGCGATGACTTTCGATTGCCGTCGAGATCTGCGGCAACCAGAAATTCCTCGTCCGCGAGGGGGTCTGTGCGAGGGATCCAGGCGGATGTTCCCGAGACGGTCTGGAATTGGCCGGGTTGGCGCCGTATCGCCACTCGATCCGGATAGGCGAAGAGCAGGAGGGCCGCCGCTCGGTCGGGATCGATGTCGCTCCAATTCATCACGACTCGGGAGCGACGCGCCAAATCCTCGGTTCTCGTGCGCAACCTCCTGACGGCTCCGCTGTCGACGCTGACATCTGCCAGCCGGGTTTCCGAGGCCAAGACGTCTGATGCTGTCGATCCAAGTCCTGCAGCGACCGCGACGCGCACGAGAAGGTCGACTGGCCGTTGATCGGGCGAACCGCGCAAGACATCGCGTTCATCGATGAGTGCAGCGAGAAGGCACGCAAGCGGCCTCTCTCGTGGTTGGGAGGCGGCGATCATCTTTGCGAGACGCGGGTGAACTGGCAGTTCGAGCATCGATCGTCCGAGGTCGGTGATTCGCCCGTCTGTTCCGAGCGCACCGAGTCGCTCGAGGAGTTCTCGAGCCTGCGCATATGCAGCGGGCGGAGGAGGCTGCAAAAACGGGAGATCCTCTACTCGAGTACCCCACAAGGAAATGTCGAGAGCGAAAGACGCGAGATCGGCTTGAGAGATCTCCGGATCCAGATGGGCTCGGCGAGTTCCGTGCTCGAGTTTGCTCCACATCCGGTAGGCGACTCCGGGAGCGACTCGTCCGGCTCGTCCGGAGCGTTGCTCACACGATGCCCGCGACGCTGCCACAGTCGTCAGTCGAGTCATGCCGGTGCGCACATCGAATTGCGGAATACGAGCCCGACCAGCGTCGACGACGATGCGGATTCCGTCGACCGTCAGGCTCGTTTCGGCGATGTCGGTGCTGAGCACCACGCGTCGCCGACCCTGCGGCGACGGAGACAGTGCACGGTCCTGCTCGTCTTGAGAGAGGGCTCCCGCGAGCGGCCAGACGTCGACGGTTACGGGAAGCACACCGTCCGTGAGGGCGCGACGAACTCGTTCGATTTCCGCGATACCGGGCAGGAACACCAGCACGTCTCCATCGTGTTCTTTCAGGGCCCGCACGATCGTTGGCGCAACAGCATCCTCGAGCCTCGCCTGTTTCGGCGGCGGAGCCCAGACGATTTCGACTTCGAACATCCTTCCCTCACTGCGCACGATCGGAGCCGACTCATCGGCGGAGCCGAGGACGCGCGCGAACCGTTCGGCATCTGCGGTTGCTGACATTGCCAGGACCCGCACGTCCTCTCGGAACGTGCGACGTGCATCGAGACACAGTGCCAGTCCGAGATCAGTTGGAAGGTTGCGTTCGTGGACTTCGTCGAAGATGACGAGCCCGTAGGCCGAGAGAGACGGATCGTTGTGGAGTCGACGAGTGAGGATTCCTTCGGTCACGATTTCGACTCGGGTTCGCGGACCGATGACACGCTCGTCTCGAGTCTGATAACCGATGAGTCCGCCAGGCTCGTCTCCGACGAGTTGCGAGATACGGCGTGCAGCCGCGCGTGCAGCCAACCGACGCGGTTCCAGCATGATGATGCGACGATCGTCGAGCCAGGGTTCGTCGAGGAGGCGCAACGGAACGAGAGTCGTCTTTCCTGCACCGGGTGGAGCAACCAGAATTGCTGAGCCGAACTCGTGCAGTGCACGCCGCAGTTCGAAGATCGAGTCTTCGACTGGTAGGTCCGTTGGGGAAATCAGATCAGCCGAGCGCAGGTGTGCCGGCGAAGGGCGCAGGATCGCCGGGGGCCGGAATGGCGGGTGCAGTCCACGCCGTTGTCGACGCAATCGACTTGGCGACTGTGCGCCACTCGACGGGCGACCAGCCCTCCGTGGCGGCAGGAACGGTGCCATCGGCACGAATGAACACGAAGGCGGGAAGGGACTGAAGCCCCAGTGCGCGCACGGCAGATCGGTCGGAATCGGCGAACACGAGGAATTCACGGGAGAGTGGACCGAGGAAAGTTCGAGTCTCATCGGATGACGCCGTGACGATCAGGCATGCCCGAGCAGCGGAACCGCTGAAGGCCCTCAGGATTCGAGCAGCGGACTCGAGAACCCACGAGCTCTCGTTCGTATAGGGATCGAGAACGACTGCAGCCAAGTGGAACGTCGTCAGCCATTCACTCAGCGGTCTCGACCGCTGGTTGTCGGATCCATGGAGGACCGGTTCGAGCATCAGATCAGCAGGCGGATTGGCGACCACGGAGTCAACGGTAGCGGATCGCTTCTCCCCATGGACAGCCAGTGTCCGGGGGGACCTCTGACAGTACCGACCGCTCGCGGGGACTAGGGTCGATTCGCATGGCGAACAAGCGAGCTTCCATCACGATGACCGACGATGAGATCGCGGCCTACCTCGAAGAACAGAAGATTCTGAACATCGCTTCGATCGGTCCCACGGGTCACCCACATCTGGTGGCCATGTGGTTCGTGGTGCTCGGAGGAAAGATCACTTTCTGGACTTTCGCCAAGAGCCAGAAGGTTCGCAATCTCCAACGTGATCCGAAGATCACGGGCTTGATCGAAAGTGGAGACTCCTACGAACAGTTGAAGGGTCTCGAAGTCGTCGGAACCGCCCGTTTCACAGAGGACTACGACTCGGTTTTGGAGATCGGAAAGGCTGTCGGCGTGAAATACAACGGCCCGATTGCAGTGAGCGATGCTGCTCTTCCTTTCCTCGAGTCCCAAGCGAAGAAGCGAATCGGGATCGCCATCGACGTCGACCATTTCGTTTCGTGGGACCACTCCAAGATCGGCGGGGGCTACTGACTTCTGCCGTTGTCGGCACACACGCTGTCAATTACTGTGGCGAGAACCGACAAAGGGATAGAGGGGACATGACCGGTTCACAGGACACCATTCGTGCAGCGCTATTGCAGACCGATTGGAGCGGATCCAAGGATTCGATGATCGACAAGCACGAAGCCGCCGTCTTCGAGGCATCGAAGCAAGGCGCGCAGGTGATGTGCTTTCAGGAACTGTTCTACGGGCCGTATTTCTGCCAAGTTCAGGACGTCGAGTACTACGGATACACCGAACACATTCCCGATGGTCCGACAACGAAGAGATTTCAGAGCATTGCCAAGGAAGCGGGAATGGTCCTCGTCTTGCCGATGTACGAGGTCACTCAGCCTGGGATCTACTACAACACGGCGGCCGTGATCGATGCCGACGGTACGTACCTCGGCAAGTACCGCAAGCAGCACATCCCCCAGACCAAGGGTTTCTGGGAGAAGTTCTACTTCAAACCCGGCAACGGCGGGTATCCCGTCTTCGAAACGGCAGTCGGCAAGGTCGGTGTCTACATCTGTTACGACCGACATTTCCCTGAAGGTTGGCGCGCGCTCGGGCTCAACGGTGCCCACATCGTGTTCAACCCTTCCGCAACTCACAGAGGATTGAGCGAGTACATCTGGCGGGTCGAACAACCGGCTGCTGCAGTCGCCAACATCTACTACGTCGGTGCGATCAATCGAGTCGGTATCGAACCTCTGGGAGAGAACGACTTCTACGGTCAGAGTTATTTCGTCGATCCCGAGGGCAAGTTCGTGGGTGATGTCGGTGACCCGTACAAGTCCGAGTTGGTCGTACGCGACCTCGACATGAAGAAACTTCACGAAGTTCGAGATCGTTGGGCGTTCTACCGAGATCGCCGACCCGATGCGTACGACGAATTGGTCGAGCCGTAATCATTTGTCACGAGGTGTTGGGCAGCACTGTATGTAGGGGAACATTCGAACCGCAGACGCGGTCGGATGAGTGAAAGGGAAAGGTGTCGACATGGCGAAGATTTTGATCAAGAACGGAAGAGTGATCTCACCCACAGGTGTGGTTGCCAACGACGTGCTCATCGAAGGCGAGACGATCTCGGCCGTCGGGTCACCCGGATGGTTCGCCTCGGCTGAACAGTCGTGTGATCGCGTCATTGATGCGCAGGGCAAGTACGTGATTCCTGGTGGAATCGATGTGCACACTCACATGGAACTTCCCTTCGGAGGAACATTCGCATCCGACACCTTCGAGACGGGTTCGCGTGCAGCTGCTTGGGGCGGAGTCACCACCATCGTCGACATGGCGGTTCAGCGCTACGGGGAGAATGTGCACGAAGGTCTGGCGGAATGGCATCGCAAGGCATCTGGTGAATGCGCGGTGGACTACGCCTTCCATCAGATCATCGGCGGAGTCGACGATCAGTCACTCAAGGACATGAAGTACCTGACCGAACACGAAGGC
>JBIIKC010000212.1:0-3373 GCA_044233375.1 Ilumatobacteraceae bacterium | reverse complement strand
TCACGAGCGAAACGCTACCCATCGACGTCAGCGAGCGCAACTATGAGCGAACCGGGGCACCGCCCAGATGGGCAAGCTCATTGTCGAGATCTGCGGCTTCGAAGGCTGCCACGATGGCTCTCCAGTCGTAGTGCAGACCCTTGCCACAAAAGGGGAATGCAGACAGCGTCTCAGCAGTCGTCGATTCGATGGCGGTGCAGGTGGTTTCGTTCACGTATCGACCTCCCGGACGAGATAGTTGGCGTGCCCTCGAGTTCTGAGAGCCTGGGGGACCCTAATCACTCAGGACCCTCGTGTCTATTCACGTTTCGCCGAACGAGCGAAATGTGACGGACAGCACAATTCCCTGGAATCGGCTCCTCGCTCGGAATAGTCCCGGGAATACTCATGGTGTCGGCGATGTTGTCATGATGGTCATTGCGAGTTGCCCGTCACATCGTGGCCGGCACACCAAAGGGAGAAATCATGGGTACCGCCGTCGAACTGTCACTGGAAACCTTCGAAACAACGATTCAGAACAATGATCTGGTTGTCGTGGACTTCTGGGCGGCGTGGTGCGGACCGTGTCGCCAGTTCGCCCCGATCTTCGAATCCGTGGCTGCCAAGAATCCTGAGGCCGTCTTCGGCAAAGTCGACACCGAAGCCAACCAAGACCTGGCCGGGGCATTCGGAATCCAGTCGATTCCGACCCTCGTGATCTTCCGAGAGGGAATCATGCTCTACAACCAGCCTGGCGCACTGCCTCAGCACGCTCTCGAGGACCTCGTGAGCAAGGCTCAGGCCCTCGATATGGAGCAGGTTCGAGCCGAGGCTGCATCCCAGCAGGCTGGCTGACATCACGGCGTCACTATCCGAATCGAGGACGACAGCGACTCGCGGAAACCTCGCGGCGTCAGCATCGCAAGGTCCGCCTTTCGAATTGCTCCGTCGGAGTTGTAAATGTAGAGTTCACATGAGCCGCACCCGCCAGCGGCTCCAACAACCCGGACGGCTCGAGCCTTGTGCTCGCCACCGGGTTGTTGGTATTTCCGGACATGTTTCGATCGACAGTGATGAATAGCCTCGCCGCATGACCGTTCCCATCACTGCCCGAGATCTCAGCCCTGACATCGCCGGCATGTCTCGTGTCGATCCGTCCGACGTCGGTCTCGATCTCACTCGTCTGCGACGAGTGGAGGATCATTTCGCGCGCTATTTGAACTCGAATCTCCTGACGAGTTGGCACGTCACCGTCGCCCGCGCAGGACAGATCGCCTATTCGTCGGGAGCAGGTCTCGCCGACAGGGAGAACAATCGGCCGATCGCGCACGATTCCATCTGGCGAATCTTCTCGATGACGAAGCCGGTCACTGCAGTTGCCGCGCTCATGTTGTGGGAAGAGGGAAAGTTCGAGATGCGGGACCCCGTGTCGAAGTTCATTCCGTCGTTCGGTGAGTCGCAGGTCTGGCGAAGTGGGACATCGGTCGAGCCCGAACTCGAATCTCAGACCGAGCCAATGCAGATGTGGCATCTTTTCACGCACACCGCCGGCCTCACATACGGCTTCATGTACTCGCATCCAGTCGACGAGCTCTATCGCCGCGCTGGTATGGAGTGGGGATTCCCGAGCGAACTCGATCTTGCCGGAGTGTGCGATCTCCTCGCTGCACAGCCCTTGCTGTTCCAACCGGGAGCCGAATGGAACTACTCGACCTCGATCGATGTCCTGGGCAGAGTTGTCGAGATTTTGAGCGGTCAACAATTGGGCACGTTCTTTCAAGAACGAATTTTCGGACCGCTCGGCATGACCGACACGGCATTCGCGATTCCTGAGAGCAAGGGTGATCGCGCTGCTGCGTTGTACTACGCCACACCAGGAACACTTCTCGCGGCACGCAACGAGGGTGCCGACAAGCGCATCCACGTCGAACCGAAGGCCCACGGCGGTGGGGGCGGACTGTTCTCGACGATGGCCGACTATGTGCGTTTCGCCGAGATGCTCCGCCGCGGTGGCGAGTTCAACGGTCGTCGGCTCTTGTCGCCACGAACTGTTTCCTACATGGCGAGCAATCACCTACCGAGAAATGCAGACCTCACCGAATTCGGTCGCCCACTGTTCGCTGAAACCACCTACGACGGCATCGGCTTCGGCCTCGGCGTGAGCGTCACTCTCGACCCGGTTGCGAACAAGGCACCCGGATCGGTCGGCGATTTCGGCTGGGGTGGAGCAGCGAGCACTTGGTTCCTCGTCGATCCAGTCGAAGACATCACGCTCACGTTCATGACTCAGTTGATGCCGTCGAGCACACACCCTTTGCGGAGCCAGTTGAAACAACTGTTGCATCAATCGCTTGTCGACTGACGAACTGCCGACTGTCGAAGGCAGGTACGCTCGGGGGACGTACGCACATGAGGTGACCTGATGTACCGAGCCATTCCCCACGACGCCCGTATTTTCGTTGCTGGACATCGCGGCCTCGTCGGAAGCGCTGTCGTGCGCAGACTCGAGGCCGGTGGCTTCACCAATCTCTTGCTCGCCGATCGATCAGTGCTCGACTTACGAGATCAGGGTGCGGTCAACACGTGGTTCGAGGCGAACAGACCCGAGTACGTGTTTCTCGTTGCGGGAACCGTGGGGGGCATTCTCGCCAACAGCACGCGTCCGGCAGAATTCATCTACGACAACCTCATGATCCACGGCACCGTCGTACACGCCAGTCATCTGACGGGTGTCACGAAACTGCTCTATCTCGGCAGTTCGTGTATCTATCCCCGTCATGCCACCCAGCCGATCACCGAAGAACAGCTCCTCACCGGGCCGTTGGAACCGACGAACGAGTGGTACGCGCTGGCGAAGATCGCTGGCATCAAGTTGTGCCAGGCCTACCGACGCCAGTACGGCAGCGATTTCATTTCGGCGATGCCCACCAATCTCTACGGTCCGCACGACAACTTCGATCTTGCGTCGAGTCACGTTCTTCCGGCGCTGATGCGCAAGTTCCACGACGCGAAGTTGTCAGGTGAGACGACGGTCGAAGTGTGGGGAACGGGAAGCCCGATGCGGGAATTTCTCCATGTCGACGACCTTGCCGATGCCTGCGTATTCCTGATGGAGAACTACAGCGACGACCTGCACATCAACGTCGGAACTGGAATCGACCTGAGCATTCGCGAACTCGCCGAGAAGATCCGTGATGTCGTCTGTCCGCAGGCCGAACTGCAGTTCGACACCTCGAAGCCCGATGGAACACCGCGTAAAGTTCTCGATGTCGGCCGTTTGCGCAATCTCGGCTGGTCACCGTCGTACGATCTCGACCGCGGAATCCGTGAAACGTACGAGTGGTTCCTCAGTTCACCTGACGCTCGTGGCCGATCCAGTACGGCTCGCGCAGTT
>JBIIKC010000211.1:0-3390 GCA_044233375.1 Ilumatobacteraceae bacterium | reverse complement strand
GCGCGGGCCGTCGTGATCGAGATCATCGAGCGCAACGAACATCGTGTGACACCCGAGTGTCCCTATGTTGCAGCTGGATGTGGTGGCTGCGATCTCCAACATGCAGACGAAGATCTCGAGATGGAGATCAAGAAGGGAATCGTGATCGAGTCTCTCGAACGACTCGGTCGGGTTCGATCCCCCGATGTGCGGAAGTTTCGTCAGCCTGGCTCGGAAAGGAGGCTGCGTACCACGGTTCGAGTCGCAGCAGCCGGTGATGGTGTCGGTTTCCGCCGGCGTCGATCGCGTGAAGTCGTACCGATCGACTCGTGCCTTGTCGCTCACCCTCGCATCAATGAAATCATGTCCGGAGTGAGGCTTGCTCCTGATGCCGAGGCGGTTCTTCGAATCGGATCGAGTGGCGGCGACAACGTGGTGTGGGTCGAGCCGTCGATGGACCTTCTGTCGACCGACGAATC
The DNA here is from genome assembly GCA_044233375.1 of Ilumatobacteraceae bacterium. Taxonomy (GTDB): domain Bacteria; phylum Actinomycetota; class Acidimicrobiia; order Acidimicrobiales; family Ilumatobacteraceae; genus Casp-actino8. The sequence continues at coordinate 2,932 of JBIIKC010000211.1, read as the reverse complement.
GACTCGAACTGGGCCGACCGCGACGATGCGAGAAACGATTGCCGGTATCGAATTCGTCGTTTCCGCCAGTTCGTTCTTCCAATCCTCTCCAGGAGCCGCAGACGCGTTGGTCGAGGCAGTGTCCCGAGCTGCTGGGCCACCAGAATCGTGGCCGGACGGAAGCGTGATCGATGCATATGGGGGAGTTGGTCTGTTTGCGGGAACCGTTGTTCCTCGAACACGCCACATCGTGCTCATCGAGGCGAATCCGTCGTCGTGCGCAGACGCTCGTGTCAATCTTCGTCATCACGATGTCGAGATCATCGAGGGGCGCGTCGAACAATGGTCTCCAGTTCCTGCTGCAATTGTCATCGCTGACCCTGCTCGTGACGGTCTGCGTGCAGCTGCTGTCGACATTCTCACGAGATGTGAGCCTGCTGTATTCGTTCTCGTTTCGTGTGACCCAGCGTCTCTCGGACGTGACGCGAGACTGCTCGAAGAAGCGGGTTATCGATTCGCATATAGTGAGGTTCTCGACGTATTTCCTCACACTCATCACGTGGAGACTGTGAGTCGTTTCGTTCGATCACCACTGAATGAGGTGCCATGAAGGTCGTCAAGTCCTCAGAAGTCGTTGCGGCCCAGGATGAAGGTCGTCCGATCGTTGCTTTGGAGTCGACGATTTTTTCCACACTCGGACTTCCCCATCCATGGAACGAGAAGGCCCTCGATTCGTGCGAACAGGTGATTCGCTCGTGGGATTGCGTACCAGCGGTGACGGCAGTGATCGATGGCAAAGTTCGGCTCGGACTGGACTCGGGTGAACGTCATCGGATTCTCGGCGATGCTCGCAAAATGGCCGAGCGCGACATCGCGGTCGCCACTGCCCAATCCTGGGCATTCGGAGCGAGCACGGTGTCCGCTTCGGTTGCGATCGCCAGCGCTGGGGGAGTGAATGTATTTGCGACCGGTGGCATCGGTGGTGTGCACCGTGGGGTCGAACACTCAGGCGATGTTTCGGCAGATCTCGACGCCATTGCTGGATTTCCCGTGATCACAGTCTCCGCCGGTGCGAAGGCGTTTCTCGATCTCGGACGAACTCTCGAGTACTTCGAGACAGCGGGAGTTCCCGTTCTCGGCTGGCGCCATGACTGGTTTCCCGCGTTCTACACGCGATCCTCCGGATTTGGGATTCCGCATCGAGTGGAGACTGCCGTCGAAGTTGCAGCAGTTCACGACAACCGCAGCCGTGGCGATCGAGGAATGCTGTTGACTGTTCCGATTCCAGAGTCCGACGAATTGGACTCTGTCAGCATCGATGAGGCAATCGCTCGGGCCCTCGACGAATGCGCAAGGGATGGCGTGACAGGACCGGCGGTCACCCCGCACGTTCTTGCAGCAATCAGCAGAGCTACGGAAGGATCGAGCCTCCCGGCCAATGTTGCTCTCGCGCGAAACAATGCCGATGTCGCAGCTCAAGTTGCTCGAGCGCTCGTCAGCGGCTGAGTCTCTCCAGTGTCTTCTCCACGTGCTCGAGGAATTCTTCTCGTTCGCTGAGAGCTGCGGTGTCGAATCGATACATCGCAATCCACTTCGTTTTGCACAAGGGGTGACAGATCGCGCGTAGTGAGCGATTGATGATTCGCTTGCCCGGAGCTCCTTGCAACATGTTGGCGAGGCGTGACGATCCGTGAGTCGTGATCGTCACGAGTTGTCGAACGTTGTGCAAGGTGGGTTGCAGGCGGCGAGCGCCCTCGGGCAGTTCCCACGCGACGCCGCGCACCCAGACCCGATCGAGCCAACCTTTGAGCATTGCTGGCTGTGCGCCCCACCATGTGGGATAGACGAACACGATGGTGTCGCACCAGATCAGGTCCTCGAAATGGGTTTGGAGATGAGCCTTGGCCGACGGAGGTTCGAGATGGGCTCGGCGCTCGGCGAGGGTCAATCGAGGATCGAAGGATTCGCCGTACAAGTCTCGGACCCGAACGACTGCACCTCCATTTCGGACCCCTCGTTCCACCCGATCTCTCAGAGAATGGCTGAACGAATCCGTATCGGGGTGAGAGTGAACGACGAGGAAGTTCTTCATATCTTGCCCATTGCGTGTCGAACTCTTTCGAGAAACTGCTGGCGACGTGGAGGTGATTGTGAATCCAACTCGTACATGGCCAACCAGGTCGTCTTCACGCGTAGTCCGGTGCAGGCGCGCAGGGTGCGAGTCATCGTTCGACGGCCATTGTCGTTGATGATCTTCACGTACCACCAAGGGGAACCGTGAGTGGTGACTCCGACGAGATGTTGGATGTTCGTGAGGAGGGGTTGCAACTTGCCTGACTCTTCGTCGAGATCGAATGCGACTCCTTGAACCAAAGTTCGATCGATCCATCCCTTGAGAATGGCTGGGAACGAACTCCACCACGTGGGGTAGACAAAGACGAGAATCTCGCAGGATCCGACCAGTGCGGCATGGTGCACAACGATTGGGTCGAGAGTCGGCGTCGACGAGAAGTAGGCAGCGTATTCGTCACGACTCATCGATGCCCGGTAGTCGAGGGCGTAGAGATCGACCACGTCGACGGTGTGTCCTGCGAATTCGAGCCCGGTGACGACCTGTCGGAGGAGCGCGTGGTTGAACGACTCCGGATCAGGGTGCGCATGGACGACAAGAGCTTTCACCGAGCCCCCTTGTCATCAGAGATGCGCATAGCGAAATCCCCACCCCCGGATTCCGGTGAGTGGAATCGGATTCGGCCTCCTTGGAGACCCTCGTGCACCCCCTGGGATTCGAACCCAGAACCAATGGATTAAGAGTCCACTGCTCTGCCATTGAGCTAGAGGTGCGATGTGCGAAACGCCAGTGTAGATCGCACTTCGCAGGCGACCAAGAACCTCGACTCGTTCCACGAGTAAGGGGGACACGGGACTAACGCTGATTTGGGTGAACGAGGGG
>JBIIKC010000210.1:0-3407 GCA_044233375.1 Ilumatobacteraceae bacterium | reverse complement strand
GTGAGTTGATCGGAGTCTCCGCTCAGGCGGCACAACAGCGCTACGGAGTAATCGTCGAGTCAGTTTGAAGGGATTCCAAAGCCAAAGGTGGTGTGACGCCGTTCGGTCACACCAAGCAGTTGCGGGTGTTCATCGATCCGGATCTGTTGCAGTACGACCCGGTTCGTGAGAAGTCGTGTGGGCAGCGGGAGACACGACGTGTTCGGTGTCGAGCCGAACAAGTTGCTGGAAGCCAGCGGGGGGAGTCGTCACCGCCCTGAAACGAGCGTGACACCTTGTGGCGTAGGCTTGCGGCGTGGAGGAGTGGCACAACCCGAACGAAGACGCCCGAGGCGTTGACGTGGGACAGATTCGGGAACTGTTGCGAATGTCCGTTGCGGAGCGGGCGCACGAGATGGTGCGAGTTGCGAATCTGATGGCTAGGGCCAGAGAGACTGCTTTGAGAGGACAGAACTCTTCCCCATGAAAGAGTTCGACCCCTTCGAGATGTGTCGGATTCTCAATGAGGAGAAGGTCGATTACGTCGTACTCGGTGGGTTTGCTGCGAATCTTCGGGGATCTCCCATTACGACTCGCGATTTGGATGTCATTCCGGATCGCGCAAGAGGGAATCTCGATCGGCTTGGCCGTGCCCTCACGCGAATGAATGCAATGATTCGCATTTCTGGGGAGCCTGTTCCAACCAAGATCGATGGTGCGTTTCTCGCAAACATGCCGCACATGCTGAATCTCGTGACGGACTTTGGTGATCTCGACCTTACTTTCACGCCGGCGGGACGGGCCGGCGACTACAAGGGTTGGAAGTCAAGTGCGACATCCGAACTGATAGACGAGGGGCTCGTTGTATCTGTCGCGTCATTGGACGACATCATTGACTCGAAGCGGACCGCGAACAGGGCGAAAGATCAGGTCGCACTGCCTTACCTCGAGTCGCTGCGTGATGAATTGCGCCGTCAAGGCGACTACTAGGTTTCCAAACCCAATGGTGGCGTGCCGCCCTTTGGTCACAGTACTCAGTTGCGTGTATTCGTGGATCCGGACTTGTTGAAGTACGACCCAGTGGATGAAACGAGTGGGCAACGGGAGCCACGACATGTTCGGGATCGAACCGCACAAGTTGGTGGAAGCCGGCGAGGGAGTCGTCACCGCCCTGAGGCGCGGCTGGTCGTCTTGAGGTGCTGAATAGCCTGACCAAATGATTTCGATCGTCGTCGATACGTGTGACCCGGTGCGCCTTGCCGACTTTTGGGCGACCTTGTCCGGTGCCTCGATCAACAGGCGGAGTTCGTCCTCCGAATGGGTGGTCCTAGAAGGACTGTCCGGTATCGGCTATTTGGCATTCCAACTTGTTCCAGAGCCGAAAGTTGGAAAGAACCGGATACACATCGATCTTCTCGTCGAAGAACTCGATCGATCGATCGAACGCGCCGTCGAGATCGGAGCATGCAGAGTGGGAGAGATCGTGGAGGAGGCAACGAATAGCTTCCACGTCATGCGGGATCCAGAGGGAAACGAGTTCTGTTTGGTGATGCTGCGTCGGTAGAGGCGGTTGCGCTCGTATTCGCCGACTGCCTTGGGGTTCGCCTAGGAGATTCCTTCGGAGGGGTACCTGCTGCATCAAGCCGTTGTGTCACGTGCGCGAAGAGAGCAACAGTTGCTCGACGCGGCAGCACAGGCAAGAGTCAAAGGATTGTCGTGGCAAAAGATCGGTGAGTTGATCGGAACTTCTGCTCAAGCAGCTCAACAGCGCTGCGGTGCCATCGTCGAGTCGGTTTGAGGTGTTTCCAAAGCCAAACGTGGCGTGCTGCCGTTTGGTCACACGAAGCAACTCCGCGTGTTCACTGATCCGGATCTGTCGCAGCATGACCCAGTTCGTGCCAAGTCGTGTGGGCCGCCGCCGGGGTCACGACGTGTTCGGGATCGAACCGCACAAGTTGGTGGGTGCCAGCAGGGGAGTCGTCACAGACCTGAGGCGTGGCTGAGACGTTTCACTCAGCGAGCTCAGCCAAAGATAGGAATGTGTCGACGAACTTCGCTGCAGCATGCGGATCGGTATCGAGGAACAGAGCGGGCTCGACCAGTTCGAGTTCCATCACGACTGGGCCTCGGTCAGTGGACACTAGATCTACTCGCGCGTATGACGTCAATGACGGAGCAACGGTGAGAGCTGCCTCGGCAATGGCGATCTCGTCGGGGGTCGCTCGATGCGGTTGGACAGTGCCACCGTGATGATCCTGCACTCTGTACTCGCCTGGAGCCGGCACCTTTCGGACCGCATGACTCAGACGGTCACCAGCGAACATCAGTGAGATTTCGCCGGAATCGAGAACCGATGGGATGAAGGGCTGAACGAGAACGTCACCACTTCGAGCGAGTTCGACGATGTGGGCCGTAGCACGTGGGTCGTCTGATCGCGTACGAAGTGCGCCGATGGCACCCAAAGACACGGCGGGCTTGATGACGAGTTCTCCGTCGGGGAGCAGGTCCATCGGGACATCGATGGTTCCCTGGGGCAAGAGTCGTGTCGGAACGACCCCTACGTCGGCCGCCGCAAGGTCCAGCAAGTACCCCTTGTGAATGTTCCACCTGATGACAGAAGATGGGTTAGCGAGTTGGGTGACAGACTCCACGAACACCGCCCATTGCAAGAACTCATCGAGTCGCTCGAAATAGTCCCACGTTGATCGGATCACGACCAGATCCACTGCCGACCAGTCGACAGCGCTGTCCCATGGAACGAGCCTCGTGCCGACACCTCTTTGTTCAAGGATTTCGAGAAGCAGGCGGGATTCGAGGTCGGGCTTGGGCATGGTCGCACCAGTCGCCAGTACGAGTTCTGTCACACGAGAAGTCAATCAGAGACAACTGGTGGAAATCGTCTCGGTTTAGGTTGCAGAACCCAATTGTGGCGTGGCGCCGTTTGGCCACACGAAGCAACTCCGCATATTCATCGATCCGGATCTGTTGCAGTACGACCCAGCTCGTGACGTGACGTGTGGGCCGATGCAGGACAGTGGAACAACGTGTCTCCGACTACCGCGAACGATCTCGTTCGTGCCAGCGATGGAGCTGTCACTGAGCTAAAGCGCTGAGAGGACGTACTGATTGAACGTACAATCATTTCGTGTCCGGAAGAGACGAAACACAGCGAGTACTTCGTAGTTATGCAGATGCCTGGCTCGCTTCTGATCTTGAAAAAGTACTGGCTTCGTATCACGACGACATAGAACTTCATTACATGGGGCAAAGTCCGCTCGCAGGAACCCATAGAGGTCGTGATGCAGCTTTCGGGGTTCTCGGACAAGCTTCAGTCCGCACCGCACGAAAGTTGATCGCGGTCGAGGATGTTCTCGTTGGCGAATCGCTTGGCGCATTGATTGCTGTGGAGGACCTTGGCAGTCCACCAC
>JBIIKC010000209.1:0-3437 GCA_044233375.1 Ilumatobacteraceae bacterium | reverse complement strand
ATCGGGGACGGCATCTTTCACCGCTTGGGTGACGTGCAGGTAGTAGTCGCCGTCGAAATCGGGATGGATGCCGCCCTGCAAGGTGACTTCGGTGGCACCCATGTTCCAGGCTTCGAGCGCTCGCTGGGCAATGTCGTCGAGAGTCAACAGGTAGGGGGTGCCGCGCAAATTGAGCGACAGCGGACCTTTGGAGAAGCCGCAGAACTTGCACTTGAACGTACAGACGTTGGTGTAGTTGATGTTGCGGTTGTGGACCCAGGTCACTGTGTCGCCGACTTTCCGCTGACGAAGGGCATCTGCATACTCTGCAATTCGCCTCACTTCTGGTCCGCGTGCTGCGAAGAGATCGACGATTTCGTCGACGCCCACGATCTGACCCTGACGGTGGCCATCGATGATTTCATCGACTCGGGTTCGCGGCGATCCCACTGGAGCGCCAACAAGAAGGTCGGGCGGCGCGTTGTTCGCGCCGAGAAGGTCGGGCGGCGCGTTGTTCGCGCCGCTGTACCACTGCGTGCTGCGGTGGCCGACGAGGACCACTTCGGCCCCATCGTGAACGACGTCGGCAGCCGTCACCTTTTCCGGCCAGATCGACCCCGGATCGTCTCGAGCGAGAGACTCTGCATCGGTGCGATCGATCACGGCGAAGCGAAGATCCACGTCGATCCACTCGTTGTGACTCGACGTGAACGTTCGCCCCGTATCGAGAGTGATGTTCTCGATGAATTCGGGATACACGGTCAGGCGTGGCGCAAGAGTCATGCCGCGTTCCTCGGTGACCGCACGCAGGCGATCGAGATCGGGCCACGGTCGTTCCGGGTTGACATGGTCGGCCGTGACGGGGGAGACCCCGCCCCAATCGTCGATACCGGCATCCAAGAGGAAGCCGAATTCGTCACTCAGGTTCGGAGGAGCCTGGAGGTGGATGTCCCCAGGCAGAAGGACGCGCGCGGCAGCGATCGACCAGAGGAATTCATCCGTCGGGCACGGAGGTTCGTTCTTCATTCCGGTACCCGGCTTGGGAAGGAAGTTCTGAACGATCACTTCTTGGACGTGGCGATGGCGTTTGTGGCTCTCAGCGATCGCCGACAGCGCTACGAGTCGGTCGAGGCGGCTCTCACCGATGTCGACGAGGATTCCCGTCGTGAAGGGAATCCGTGATTCTCCTGCCGCCTCGAGAGTGGCGAGGCGCCTGGCCGGAGTCTTGTCGGGGGCACCGCGGTGGCACGTCAGATCGTCGCGCAGACTCTCGATCATCATCCCTTGACTTGGACTCCAGCGTCGCAGAGCGAGGAGTTCTTCTGCGGAAAGTGCCCCCGCATTCGCGTGCGGCAGGAGGCCGGTTTCTTCGACGACCCGCCGAGCCATATCCGTGAGGTATTCGACCGTCGACGCATACCCGTGATCGTTCAACCACGTTCGAGCGATCGGGTAACGCTCTTCGGGAGCTTCACCGAGCGTGAACAGCGCTTCGTGGCAGCCTTGGCGAGCGCCCGCTCGGGCGATTTCGAGAACCTGCTCGGGTGTGAGGAAGGGCGACTCCAATCGGGCGGGAGGTTGGGCGAATGTGCAGTAGCCGCAGGTGTCTCTGCACAACATCGTCAACGGTATGAACACCTTCGGGGAGTACGTGATACGTGTCCCGGTTCGTGAGTGACGGATGCTCCGAGCCCTCGCCATGAGTTCGGGCAGTGGCGTGTCGATGAGATCGACGACATGGCTCGGCAGGTGATCGGTGTCGACGCCGACATCTGCGGAGGCGGATACGGGAATGAGCTGGCGCACCATGGGTTGCTCCATCCAAGGTTGGTCTCGGATGCGTCGAAGGCGGGCCATCGACGCACGGCGAGAGAGACGCGCGGTAGAAGGGTCTACCTCGGGTCGCGGTGTGGATCGGTTGTTGCCAGCGCACGACGAGGCTGTTCCGAATGCGAGAGAACCGAAACACCCCCAGTTCGTCGTACGAGAGAGATCCTAACCCTTCTGGTCAGCCCAACGCCCACTCCTATCGAGTGGGGGGACGCTGCGAGGGGCTATTCGGCCCCGTCGGTCAGTGGCTCGGATCGTGTCGGAATGCTTCGAGAATGTTCGAGATGGCGACCCCATGACGGTGACCCGTTCGTGCGATGTAGCCGAATTGGGTTCCAGAATCCGGATCGCGCGCAGTGAAGAACTGCTCGTGCCCTTTCTCATCGACAATGACCGGGGTGACTTCCGACGTGGGCGCGCTCAACGTCGCGTGTGCGTATCCGGCATTGAGGACTTCGATTGCCACATGGTGGATGCCACTTCCGTGGGCAGCGAGATGGGCAGCAACCTCGGGACCTGCGGTCGGTCCGACGAGAACCAACGTCACCCCTCCTGCAGCGATCACCGCGATCCCTGTGGGTTGTGGAGTCATCGGGAGGCGATGGAAACCTAGGTGATCGGTGAAGCCATTGACTGCCGAGTCCAGATCTTCGACTGCGACAACAACGTGGTCGATGCGAGTGGACACGGTGTCCATGGCCGTGTCGATTGTCGTTCGAGTGTTGTTCGACGCTGCGAACTTGTCCGGGGCTCCGTCGGATCGTCGACCCGCCACTTCGATGCGATGTGTCTCGGCAAGAACCACACGCATGATTTGTTCGATGAAGTCAGGGTCCATGGAACGATCGATCGCCCATTGGCGCCGACCTGTGAGGACGTCACGGACTCGTTGAGGTTGAATGATGGGGGTGTCGGACTTTTCTTTGAGGAGTGCCACTTCGTTGCACACCTCCAACCGTTGAGCGAGAACTTCGACCAATTGTCGGTCGAGTTCGTCGATACGGGTCCGCAGCGCGACGAGTTCTGGTGAGATGCGCAAAGTCGCGGATTCCGGCATCGACGTTTCCGAATTCGAGGTGTTTCGGCTCGATGACTCCGACATGCTTCCTACGGTAGTTGCTCGAACGGGTCCAGGATTTTTCCTGTCCGCCCGACTACTTCAGGGTGTTGCTCGATACGGCTCGACAAGACGTTCGATGTGCTTCGCCAAGACGTCCATTTCGAGGTTGACATGACTTCCGGTTGGACGGTGCCCGAGAGTGGTGACGTCAGCGGTGTGCGGGATGACGGCCACGCGGAACGTGTCGTCGGTGATGTCGAAAGCGGTGAGGCTGATCCCGTCGACAGTGACCGAACCCTTCTCGACCAGATACCTCATCAAGTTGCGGGGAACTCGAACGACCAGGTCGGGGGCAGAACTCACCACTTCGCCCACTGCGTCGACATGTCCGAGCACGATGTGCCCCCCGAGGCGCTCTCCAAGAGCCATGGGACGCTCGAGATTGACTCGGTCGCCGGGACGCAACGATCCGATGGTGGTCCTCTCCAGCGTTTCCGAACTGACATCAGTTTCCCACCACGACTCCAAGCCGGATCCGCCCGAATCGACAAGGGTCAAACAGCATCCG